>NZ_JBBKBG010000011.1:0-64992 GCF_037892545.1 Pseudogracilibacillus sp. ICA-222130 | reverse complement strand
GCTCTCTACTCGATTTGAGAAAGGATAATGGAAATGTCAGAAAAAGCAATGACTGAGTGTGTTGTATGCACAAAGGAAATTGAGGTATTGGACGAATTTAACGGTAATTATACGGGTCATAAAGTGATTATGACTAGAGCAACAGATAAATTTGTGTCATTGGCCGATCGAGCTGCTCACGCTAACCGCGAATAGTATTCGTTTAATTTAATGGCATTTCCTAAACTCATATTATCAATATCTGATTTTTTAGTTGTAAATCTTCCGAGCGTCGTTTGTGCTATACCAGTATCCTTTGAGATTTTGTAATTTGACAAACCCGAATCGAACAGTAGTTTACTTATGTTTTCTTTAATATTCATCATCCGTCATCTCCTTAATTGCCTTTTCTAATCGTTTCTTTTTGTTTTTAAGAACCCACAACCGAATAACTAGAGGTATAGATATAACCCATGCAGCGATAATTAAAATTAATAATATATCCATAATTTTTGTGGTATACTTAGAGAAAGAAGAGAAAGGAGTTAATCTCCTCTCCTCTTTCTTTTCAGTTCTTGCCTTAACTTTTTGATTTCTAACTTCGTCTTTTGGTTAACTAGCTATAATTGATGGATTGTTAGAATTGAAACGGTTAAGGCTATTATTTTGCCTAAGTCTTCCACTTATTCATCTCCTTTTTAACTTTCATTATACTACCGTTAAAGGTATTGGTTAATAGGTAAATGAAAAGTTTTTAATTGTGAATATGAATAGGGCTTAACCGCCCCCAACATATATAATACTTTTTAAGATAAAGTATAAATGTCAACTTAATTTTTTACCCCCATTTGTACATTGTTAGAGTATTATTTATAAAGGGGTTTTCTTTTGCAAATAAACAGGCCATTACCAACAAAGGTAACAGCCTTTTCCCCTAACATATATCCGTCCCAAAACAGTCCCAAATTTAGCCCCAAATTGATACATTTTAATACATTTCATTGCATTTATCATAAAAATAAAAAGCCCTTAAAACACCGTAATAACAATGTTTCAAGGGCTTTATATGTTGCTTGTTGTACTCCGTTAAAATTAACGTGAGTAGAATTCAACGATTAATGCTTCGTTAATTTCTGCTGGTAATTCAGAACGTTCAGGTAAACGAGTGTACGTACCTTCTAATTTGTCTGCATCAAATGTTAAATACTCTGGAACGAAAGTGTTTAATTCTAGAGATTCTTTGATGATGTCTAAGTTACGTGCTTTTTCACGTAAACCGATTGTTTGACCTGGTTTCACACGGTATGAAGGGATATCTACACGACGTCCATCAATTGTAATGTGACCGTGGTTTACTAATTGACGTGCTTGACGACGAGTACGAGCAAAACCTAAACGGTAAACTAAGTTGTCTAAACGTGATTCTAAAAGAACCATGAAGTTTTCACCGTGAATACCTTTCATTTTCCCAGCTTCGTCAAATAAAGTACGGTATTGACGTTCGTTTAATCCATACATGAAACGTAATTTTTGCTTTTCTTGTAATTGTAAACCGTATTCTGAGATTTTTTTACGTTGTGTTCCGTGTTGACCTGGTGCGAAAGGACGTTTGCTTAACTCCTTACCAGTTCCTGTTAATGAAATACCGTAACGACGGGATTTCTTCCATAATGATCCTGTAAAACGTGCCATTTAAACATGACTCCTTTAATTTTATTATTGCATAAAATAAGGAAACGTGAACGAGATCTTGTCCATTTTGTTTTCATGTATCTTCGCCCCAGCAGCCGAGAGTTACGCAATACACCTCTTAATTAGAGGAACAAAATGCATCCAAGCATCTGTGCACATAAGCTACCTAATTATTTTACACAAAGGATATTATAGTATGAATCCGTATAAATGTCAAACCGATATAAACAAAATAAACGGACATATAATAAAACATGAAAACCGCTGTGACAATATCATGATTACCAGTGTTAAAAAGGAGAATGAGAAGAAAAAAATATACATGCATATTTCCATCTTATTTTTTGTGTTTTTTTAGCCATAATGGAACAAAACATGTTATTATATATGGAAGAGGATACAGATTAATGAAGATATATTTTTATAAAGAAAAGAGAAGTTTATTTTATACATATATCCTTCTATAAAAAATGATTAGGAGGTACATCATGGAAATTATTATTGCAATCATTTTAGCTATTATTGTACTTATTATAATTGGATTAATGCTTCGTAAAAAAGTGTATGACAAAGTTGATTTATATGAAAAGTGGAAATTAGATATTATGGGACGAAATGTGGCCGAGGAACTTTCTAAAATTAAACAATTAACTTTAGAAGGGGAAACGAAAAAACAGTTTGAGCAATGGAAAAAAGATTGGGACACCATTTTAACAGATGATTTATCGAAAATCGAAGGAATGTTGTATGAAACGGAACAAGCAGCAGATAAATACCGTATTAAAAAAGCGAACGAACAATTCGCTAAAATGGACGCATTTTTACAAGCAATCGAAGAAAAAATTGAAAATATTTTAAAACAACTAGACCAATTGTTACAAACAGAAGAAAAAACACGTGAAGAAATCGAAGAGCTTGAACCAGTTTTACATACATATAAAAAACAATTGACGCAAAATCATTATCAATATGAAAAAGCTGTAAAACGCTTTGAAGCAATGGTACAACAATTAGAAGAAGAGTTTGAACAGTATCATGCCGAAGTGAGTGAAGGAAATTATGGAAAAGCAGCTACAGTGAAAGATGACATAAAAGTACATTTAACTGTATTACAAACAGAAATGGATCAATATCCTGAAGTGTATAAACAGTGTAAAACTGAACTACCTTCGCAATTAGACGAATTATACCGTGGTATCGAAGAAATGAAAGCGGATGGGTATCATCTAGAACATTTAAAATTAGACAAAGAAATTCAAGCTTATCAAGCGCGTCTTATCGATCTAGTCGCCGAATTAGAAAAGGAAAGTGTAGAAAAGGTTACACCGACAATGAACGAGATAGAAGAGCGTATCCAAGAGATGTATGACCAATTAGAGCAAGAAGCATTAGCAAAAAATTATGTCATTAGTAAAATGCCGAATTATGAAAAAGCAGTAACTTCTTTTGATACAATGTTTGAGGAAACGAAGGAAGAAGTAGAAACATTAAAACAAGCGTACTATTTTGAAGAGGATGATTTAGAAAATTACCGTAACTTAGAAAAGAAAACAGAACAGTTGAAAGAGAAATTAACGATGTTTCAAAAACAACTGGAAGAAAACAGTGCAGCACATTCGAATGTACGCACAGAGTTAGAGAATGCGTTCGAACAATTAACACAAATGGAAGCAGATCATGAAACATTTAAAGCATACATTCAAACATTGCGTAAAGATGAAATGGAAGCAAAAGAGAAATTACAAGAAATGACGGATGCTATTTTCAAAACAAATCGTACATTAAAGGCGAGTAATTTACCTGGCATTCCAACGTATATTTGGAATTTATTGGAAGATGCAACACATAAAAACGATCGAGTACTCGTCGCATTAGAAAATGAACCATTAGATATGGTCGAGGTAAAAAATGTATTAAATGAAGCGAAAGATGCGGTTGAAAATGTTGTAGAACATACAAATATTATGTTAGAGCAAGCTGATTTAACGGAAAAGGTCATTCAATATGCAAATCGTTATCGCAGTAAATCGGTACAATTAGCCGATGTGTTGGAAGAAGCAGAAAATTTATTTCATCATGCAAAATATGAAGAAGCATTAGAAGTTGCGGCGAAAGGAATTGAAGCAGTAGAACCTGGTGCATTAAAGAAAATAGAAAAAATTCAAGAACAAACAGTATGACAAATAGAGGTTTGGACAACGTAAAGGATGAATGGTACGTGACAGATTTACATCATTCTATGGACGTTGGCCTAACCTCGTTTTATTGCTTTTAGCATTTGATTAAGTATAGGAAGTGTTGAAATGATTTATTTAGATAATAGTGCAACAACAAAACCAGATGCCTCTGTATTACAAAGTTTTATTCAAGTGAATGAAAAGTATTACGGAAATCCTTCTTCCATTCATAAAATGGGAGGAGAAGTAGAGAAATTACAAACGAAGGCACGTGAACAAGCAGCTCAATTACTCGGTGTACATCCGTCAGAAATAATTTTCACTTCAGGTGGTACAGAAGGAAATAATATGGCGATTAAAGGGATTGCTTTACAACATCAACAACGTGGAAAACATATTATTACCTCTAGTATTGAACACCCTGCAGTATATGATGCATGTCTATCGCTGGAAAAATTAGGGTTTACGGTAACGATTATACCTGTGAATGAACATGGAGTAGTAGAGGTAGAAGCATTAAAAGCTGCCATTACAGACGAAACGATTTTAGTATCCATTATGCACGTAAACAACGAGATTGGGGCGATTCAACCGATCGAAGAAATAGGCGAAATAGTACGTAAGCATAAAAAAATATTTTTTCATGTTGATGCCGTGCAAGCATTGGGAAAAGTACCCGTTCTGATAAAACGTGCGAATGTAGATCTATGTACTTTTTCTGGGCATAAAATAAACGGTTTAAAAGGGACTGGTTTATTATACGTTCGAGATGGTGTCACACTTTTTCCATTGTTTCACGGTGGAGGGCAAGAACATGCACTTCGTTCCGGAACGGAGAATGTGGCAGGAAATGTTGCGTTCGTTCGAGCATTGCGTCTTATTTTAGAATGTGAGGCAAAAGAGGGAGAACATTTGCGTCATATACAACAACAATTATTAGATGGTTTAGCTGAAATAAAACATATTTATGTTAATTCAACAGTAGAAGGTGCACCACATATTGTTCATTTTTCGGTGCCAGGCATAAAGCCAGAAGTATTGATCCATGCATTATATGAAAAAGGGATTATTTTATCCACAAAATCAGCTTGTTCCTCGAAACAAGATGATAAAAGTCGTGTATTAGAAGCTTGTGGAAAGAGCAACGAGATTGCGACTTCAGGCATTCGGGTAAGTACAAGTTATCATACGACAGAAGCGGAAATTAAACAGTTTTTATCTGTATTACGTTCGACAGTTACACAATTAAAAGGGATATTGGGGTAGATAATAATGGAATATGATCACATTTTAATCCGGTACGGTGAATTGGCGTTAAAAGGTAAAAATATGAAGCAATTTATCGTTCGTTTGCAACAAAATATACGAGAAGCATTAGAGGAATATGAACAAGTAAAAGTAAAACGTTCCTTAGGGCGTTTATTTGTAGAACTTCATGGAGCAGATCCAACGCCGATTATAGAGAAATTACAAAAAGTGTTCGGGATTTATAGTTTAAGTTTAGCGATAAAAGTTAATAATGAAGAAGAGGCAATTAAAGAAGCAGCATTACATGCATTATTAAGTAGTAAAGATGCAAAAACATTTAAAGTTGCCGTGCGACGTGCGAATAAAAATTTCCCGATTCGTTCGCAAGAGATGAATCAAATTTTAGGGGGACATTTACTACGCCATAGTGAAGGGTATACGGTAAATGTACATGAACCAGATGTCGAAGTTCGTGTTGAAATTCGTGAAAAAGCAACATACATTACTTCTACCGTTGTAAAAGGTGCTGGTGGATTACCAGTCGGATCAAGTGGCAAATCGTTATTACTTTTATCTGGTGGAATCGATTCACCTGTCGCGGGATATTTAATGATGAAACGTGGCCTTGAAATCGAAGCGGTTCATTTTCATTCTCCGCCATTTACAAGTGAACGTGCGAAACAAAAAGTGTTAGATCTTGCCAAAATTTTAACCGAATATGGTGGTTCGATTAAAGTGCATTTAGTGCCATTTACGGAATTACAGCAAGAAATTTTTAAACAGATGCCTGAGCGTTATGGTATGACGGTGATGCGTCGTATTATGCTCCAAATCAGTGAAAAAATTTGTCAAAACAATAATATTTTAGCAGTAACAACAGGAGAAAGTTTAGGACAAGTGGCAAGTCAAACATTAGCAAGTATGAATACCATTAATGAAGTAACGAATATTCCTGTATTACGTCCACTCGTTGCGATGGATAAAGAAGAAATCATCACATATTCACGAAAAATTGGTACGTACGAATTATCGATTTTACCATATGAAGATTGTTGTACAATATTTGTACCGAAAGCACCAAGTACGAATCCAAAACGTGAAAAAGTATTACAATTAGAAGAAAAAGCAGACTTCACACCATTTATTGATAAAGCAATGGCTGGCATAGAAGTTGTAACAGTGGATGCGAAGGCGATGGAAGAAGATGATTTTTCGGATTTATTATAATTAGTGACATTTGGATGAATTTCCAATAATTGAAATGTATCAATCCCTCCGTTGGTGAGCAACATAAACATAACCAAGGAGGTGAAGGACATGCCAAGCAGAAACAATTCGAATCAATTAGTCGTGCCAGGAGCACAACAAGCAATTGACCAAATGAAAACTGAGATTGCGCAGGAATTTGGTGTTCAACTTGGTCCAGATACGACATCAAGAGCAAACGGGTCTGTAGGTGGTGAAATCACTAAACGTCTCGTTCATATGGCGCAACAACAATTAGGTGGAAATCAATCATAACTAAATAAAAAAACGAAGAGGCTAAGATGAAAGGGTAACTTTTATCTTAGTCTCTTTCTAATTATAGAATTCATGTATCTTTCATTATACAGATCGATTCCAAAATCGTTGCATGGCAATGGCTTCCACAAAAGCATTTGCAAAATCTTCTTCATCCGAAGCAAAAATGATCCCTGGTGCATTGGAAGGTACATCCAAAAACGTTTCGGCACCATTTGCGATACCAATTGGTTTGTATTGCTTATACATCGCCGTAAAATAGGCGTTTATTTCCCGTAAGACAATGGGAGTCAGTTCTTCCCCACCAATAATATACAAAGCATCATATAGGACGGGATAGGTCGCCTGGAACAGTTTATTTGTCACCATTTCTACATCGTCTGAACCTTGCACTGTTCCAAGAGAATTTCCGATAAAATCAACGAACACACCATGCTTTTCTAACACTTGGATGGTCTCTGCAACTTCATTTCCAGAAAAACCATCTGCCACTAGAACTGCAACTCGTTGTGTATTCGGAAGATGAGCGGTATTTGCTAAACTTACTGCTGGAGAACTTTCAGAGACATTCACTTGTTGATTCGTTGACTTTTGCACACCGATATGTGCTGCAATAATTGCGGACATTTCTTCATCGACATGTGCAAACATATCGACGACATTTTGTCGGACTTCCTTACTTTTTACATATCCTAAATGAAAAATAAAGGTATCAATGATATTGCTTTTTTCTATAGGTGACATACTATTCCAAAAGAGTCGTGCTTGTGAATAAAAATCATTAAATAAATCACTCGGCATTTCACGTGTTACTTCACCAGTCACTTTTTCTGGATACGTACCATATCCACCTTCTTCTACAGGTGTCACCAGTGGTGTATTGTTTGCTAACATATTTTCTTTATAGTTCACTGAATCTGCATCAATACGATATCGGGAAAAACTATCCCTTTGATTGTAATGGACATCATTGATTGGCCGGTTAATTGGAATATCATTAATATTCCCTGTTCCTAAACGATGATAATCGGTATCGCGATAAGCAAACGTCCTACCTTGTAAGACAGGATCATTCGTGACGTCTATTCCAGGTATAAGCGTACTAGGATCAAACGAGACTTGTTCTTCTTCGGCAAAATGGTTATCAACGAGCCTGTTTAACGTCATTTTTCCAATTATTTCAACAGGAATAATTTCCTCTGGCCAAAACTTCGTATCATCTAATATGTCAAAATCATAATTGAATTGATCCCCTTCCTCAATGCATTGAATGCCTAATTCATATTTAGGATAAGCTCCACGTTCGATTGCCTCATGTAAATCACGACGATGATAATCCGGATCGACCCCGCCAATAATATTTGCTTCATCTAATAAAAGAGAATGGACCCCTAATAATGGTTTCCAAACGAAACGGACAAAAGTAGAAACACCGTCCCTATTGATCAAACGAAAAGTATTAATCGGCCAACCTTCCATCATTCGCCAACTCCTAGGACGACCACGATCGGACATTAACCACATGACAAAATGAGCGATTTCTTCATTTTTACTAATATAATCCCAAGCATTATCATGCGCAACAGTTGCTTGTGGGACATCTGTTTGTGGATTCGGTTTTACGGCATGCACAAAATCGGCGAATTTCATTGCATCTAAAATCGAAAATACAGCAAAAGATAAAGCTAACATGTCATAATTTCCTTCTTCGGTATAAAATTTCGTCGCAAAACCTCGAATATCAATAGCTGTATCTTTAGACCCTTTACTTCCGATAAAATTAGAAAAACGGACAAATACAGGTGTTTTCCTACCTGCTTCTTGTAAAAAATGTGCGGTCGTTAAATTGGATAACGAACGATAACATGTAAATTCACCATAGACACCATCTCCACGTGCATGAACTACTTTTTCTGGGATTCTTTCCCTATTAAAATGAGATTGTTTTCGGTAAAAATGAAAATCTTGTAATAACGTTGGACCACGCTTTCCTGCGCGTAAGGACCAGCGATTATTCGATATGTTTGTTCCAGTATCACTCGTTAATTTTTTCTCATCTCCTGTATTATGATGAGTAAACTTTTTCATTTGCTCATATTTTCGGTTGTTTTTCTCTTTCAATATCTATTCTCCTTTCACATTCATCACTCTATTTGTATGATAAGAACCTAAATAGGTGAATGTAGGAGAAATGATTTCCCTTTTTTTAAAATAAAATAGTGGACAATCTACCATTCGTTATTCATAATGAATATATACATAAAATGAAAGGGTGTATTAAATTGACAACAATTACGTTTAAAGATAATCCTGTCACACTATTAGGGACAGAGGTAATCGTAGGCAATGACGCACCGAATTTCACTGTCTTAAATAATGCTTTAGAGGAAAAAGTATTAGACGATTACAGTGGAAAAGTAAAAATCATTAGTGTGGTTCCTTCATTAGATACTGGTGTATGTCAATTACAAACGAAACGTTTTAATGAAGAAGCAGACAAATTAGACGATGTACAAGTGTTAACAATTAGTATGGATTTACCGTTTGCACAAGCACGTTGGTGTGGTGCAGAAGGAATTAAAAATATAGAAGTGCTTTCCGATCATCGAGAAGCTAGTTTCGGGAAAAAGTATGGGGTACTCATAAAGGAATTAAGACTTTTAGCAAGGGCTATATTTGTGGTAGATGCAAATGATAAAGTCGTTTATGTCGAATATGTACCAGAAGTGACCGATCATCCGAATTATGATGCGGCATTAGAAGCAGCAAGAAACGCTTAAATTTAAAAAATGATCACGAGAATAGCGAGCAATATGTAAAAGGGAATCAAAAATGATTCATCCATTCTCTTTTGCATACAATTGCTCGTTTTTAATTGTGTGAAATACACGGGAAAACACGAAAATAATACACGTGACACAAGAATATAGGCAACTCATACAATTTGTCAGATTTCGATTACTTTTTAGCTAATTTTTGTTAAAATATAAAGTAATTTAGATGTGTTATATAAAAGATGAGTGTCGCCTAATTTATGGGAGGCAGTAAGATGGAAGAAAAAGACGTTGTACAATTATTTGATATTATTGATAAAACAACATCTGTTATACAACAAGAGGAGAATGAAACATATTTAGATAGTTTAACGCGTAGTCTTGAGGCGATGTTTTTTGAAATAACGGATGAACCGTTGGGGGAGAAAGGACAACAAATCGTCGATACGTCGTTAATAGATATAAATGTGGAACAATTGGACAAAACAACGATTAGAAAAGCAATTCAGTTAGCTATTTTAAAAGGCATGAAAGAAGCAACACAACCTCAGCATTTAATGACACCTGAGACAATTGCTATGTTTATCGGCTATTTAGCTGAAAAATTAACGAAGGATATAGATGACATACGTCTATTTGATCCTGTTAGTGGGACAGCGAATTTATTGCTCATCGTTTTAGAGCAATTAAAAAGTAGTACGAAAGCATATGGAAATGAAATTGATCCAACATTACTAAAGTTGGCTTTATTACATGCAAATTTACAGCAAAAAGAGGTTGAGTTTTTCCACCAAGATAGTATGCAACCGTTTTTATTAGATCCAGTTGATCTTGTTGTAGCTGATTTACCTGTAGGATATTATCCAGACGACATTCGTGCAAATGATTTTGAATTGAAAGCTGAAGAAGGGCATAGTTATGCACACCATTTAATTATGGAACAAAGTTTTATGTATACAAAAGAGGGAGGGTACTTAATTTTTATTATTCCGGAATCACTGTTCCAAAGTGAACAAGCAGACAAGTTGCATGCATTTATGAAAAAGCATGCACATATTATCGGATTGTTACAATTGCCTGATACATTATTTAAAGGGAAAGAACAAAAGAAGAGTATTTTTATATTACAGAAAAAAGGTCCAGAAACCGAAGATGTAAAACAGCCACTATTAGCGATGTTACCGTCTTTCCAAGATGGACCGAAGATGGAAAATATGCTTATGCAAATAAACAATTGGTTTGAAGAAAATATGTAGTGTTTTGCCAAAGTAATATCGTTTATTTAGGTATCATTATGAGGAGGAATCTTATTATGGGAAAAGTGTTAGCGATTAATGCAGGAAGCTCATCTTTGAAATTCCAATTATTTGAAATGCCAGAGGAAACGGTTTTAGCGAAAGGGTTAATGGAACGTATTGGTTTTGATGGTTCTGAATTTACTTTAGAATATAATGAAACAGAAGAAGTATTCAAACAAGATATGCATGACCATGGGGAAGCGGTGGATTTATTATTAAAAGAACTACTAGCTTCTCGTGTCATTGAATCATTAGATGAAATTATTGCTGTTGGACATCGTGTCGTACATGGTGGGGAACATTTCAGTAAATCAGTTAAAATTACAGATGAAGTGATTGAGATTATTGAAGGAGTATCAGAGTTAGCGCCATTGCACAACCCGCCTAACTTGACTGGTATTCGCGCTTTTTCGGAAGCGCTACCAAATATTCCAATGGTTGCAGTATTTGATACAGCATTCCACCAAACGATGCCAGAGAAATCTTATATTTATAGCTTACCGTATGAGTATTATGAGAAATATGGTATCCGTAAATATGGTTTCCACGGTACATCCCATAAATATGTTGCGGAAAAAGCAGCAGAACTTATTGGACGCCCATTGGAAGATTTACGTTTAATTACTTGTCATTTAGGTAATGGAGCTAGTATTACAGCGGTAGAATATGGTAAATCGATTGATACGTCCATGGGATTCACTCCTTTGGCTGGGGTAACGATGGGGACGAGGTCTGGAGATATCGATCCAGCTATTATTCCATATATTAAAGAAAAAACAGGCATGGACGCGTCTGAAGTTGTAAACGTTTTAAATAAAAAGAGTGGGTTATTAGCATTGTCTGGTATTTCAAATGATTTACGAGATATTAGAGCGGCAGCAGAAAGTGGGAATGAGCGTGCAATCTTAGCGTTAGAGATTTTTGCGGCGCGTATTCATCAATATATCGGTTCATATGCTGCACGTATGGCTGGAGTGGACGCTATTATATTTACAGCTGGTGTGGGAGAAAACAGTGACATCGTTCGTGAGAAAATCTTAACTGGTTTAGAATTCATGGGTGTGTACTGGGATCCAAAATTAAATGCTGGTTGTCGTCAGCAGGCTGAATTAAGTTACCCGCACTCACCTGTCAAAGTCTTTATTATTCCTACAGATGAAGAAGTCATGATTGCAAGAGATACGTATGAACTATCTGGAATCGCAGTAAATTAATCATTTAAAAAAACCTCTAGAGTTAGAATCCCATCTAATTCTAGAGGTTTTTTATGTGATGGAAAATTTCAGTATTCATGAAAAACGATAGATGATTAAACTATTCGCCACGAATCTTGTAGCAAGTGAATGGATGACAGTTTCTACATAATTAGAAAACGTTTACACTTTTTCATTATATATGATAAAATATACCTATACATAAAATAGTGTTAAATACCTAATTTGTATTGGAGGAGAGAAGTGTGAAACGTATTTTTAATGGAAAAGCGGTCATGATAGACGATAACCCTATTGCGAGTTGGTTATTTTCCAATAGTGCATCTGCACCGATTTGGCTAATTTTCCGAATGTATTTAGGGGTGACATGGTTAAATGCCGGTATAAGTAAAGTGACGAATGAGAGGTGGGTTGGTGCGGAAGCGGGTACTGCATTAACGGGTTTTATTCGTGCTACATTAGAAAAAGCATCAACAGGGGAAGTGCCAAGTTGGTATGTATTATTTTCGGAAAAAGTGGTGTTACCGAACGCTGCCTTTTTCTCGTTTATAGTAGCTTGGGGAGAAGTGTTCGTAGGTGTTGGTTTAATCATTGGGATGTTAACTGGGATTGCTGCGTTTTTTGGTGCGTTTATGAATATGTCCTTTTTATTAGCCGGAACCGTTAGTATCAATCCATTTATGTTTATCATCTCTATTTTGCTTATGTTAGGATGGAAAGTTGCTGGCCATTATGGGGTGGATCAATATTTACTTCCAAAATTAGGGACGCCGTGGGCACCTATGAATCCGAACGTGGATGACGGAAGGCTTGACTCTTTAAAATATTTTCATTATGTTGATTAAAGAGGAGCGTGATCATCGTGCATGAAGTAGAAGAAAAATCTGTCCGCTGTTTTGTGGCGACAATTAGTGATACTAGAACGGTAGAAACGGATAAAAGCGGGAAATTAATTCGTCAATATTTAGAAGACAATCATCATGTTTGTGTCGACCATCAAATTATTAAAGATGAGGAAACTTTAATTAAGGAAGCAATTGAAACACAGTTAAAAAATAACACAGTGGATGCCATTTTATTAACTGGTGGAACTGGTATTAGTAAACGTGATGTAACGATTGAAGTGGTACAATCGATCATTGAAAAAGAAATCCAAGGTTTTGGTGAGATTTTTAGAATGATTAGTTATTTAGAGGACATTGGGGCTAGGGCGATTATGTCACGAGCGATTGCAGGTACCGTAGGGGAGAAAGTTATTTTTGCTATGCCTGGTTCATCAGGTGCAGTAAAATTGGCGATGGAAAAGATTGTGTTACAAGAACTTTCTCATATTGTACATGAATTACATAAATAAAGAAGAGGCAGAAGCGATGTAAGAATCGTCTCTGCCTCTTTTTTTCATTTTCATTTAGCGTACAATTAATACGTCACACTTAGAATATCTAGCAACTGCTTCTGATACACTTCCGATTAGGAATCTTTCTACTGCGTTTAATCCTGTCGCACCAACGACAATTAAATCAGCTTCGTTTTCAACTGCAATCTCTTTAGAAATTGCGACTTTAGGTGAACCGTATTTGATGACTAAGTCTACATCTTCTAATCCTGCGTCTTTAGCATTTTGTACATATTCATTTAGTAAGTCTTCTGCATATTTTTGAGCGCGCTCAGATAATGAACGATCATATGCTTCAGCTGTTGCGAATGTACGTGAATCAACCACATGTGCTAATATTAAAGTTGCGCCGTTTTCTTTTGCTACGTCTACTGCTTTGTTAAATGCTTTTTCAGATGCTTTTGAACCGTCTACTGCGATGATAATTTTTTTATAATTCTCTGCCATTCCAAATTCCTCCCTAAATAGTCAATTCCTATCTAAGTCCTATTATAACATGAAATAATGGTAAAATGGAAAAGGTTTACATGAAAATTTTGTGAAATATGAGAAAATAGAGGAAGAGGAAAGAATGAACAAAATATAATGAAAAAATAATGCATTTTTACATAATATTTGTTAAAATTAATATTGTTTCATCTTTAAAAATTAAAAAGAGGTGCAGAATTGTGAGAATTGGAATACCTACTGAAATATTAAACAATGAAAATCGTGTAGCTTTAGCCCCAAGTGGAGTAGTAACATTAACGAATGCAGGACATGAAGTCTTTGTACAAGCCGGTGCAGGAGAAGGGTCCAGTTTTACAGATGAGGCCTATAAAGAAGCAGGAGCGACAATCGTAGCAACGGCAAAAGAAGCTTGGGCACATGAATTAATTTTAAAAGTAAAAGAACCATTAGAAGAAGAGTTTGCTTATTTAAAAGAAGATCAAATTATATTTACATATTTACATTTAGCCTCTCAACCAGCATTGACGAAACAATTAGTAGAGAAAAATGTGACAGGTATCGCATACGAGACTGTACAATTACCAAATCGTTCTCTACCACTTTTAACACCGATGAGTGAAGTGGCAGGATATATGGCAACACAAATTGGTGCGCAATATTTAGAGAAAACAAAAGGCGGAAAAGGTGTATTATTAGCTGGTATTTCTGGTGTAAAACGTGGAAAAGTAACGATCATCGGTGGTGGGGTCGTTGGAACGAATGCAGCAAAATTAGCAGTAGGTCTAGGGGCAACGGTAACTATTTTTGATTTAAACCCTACAAGATTGAAAGAATTAAATGATTATTTCGGAAATTCAGTGAATGTCCTTATGTCAAATCCAATGGAAATTGCGGAGGCAATTCGTGAATCTGATTTAGCCATCGGTTCTGTATTAATTCCAGGTGCAAAAGCGCCAGTACTTGTGACAGAAGAGATGGTACAATCTATGGGAGAAGGATCTGTAATTGTAGATGTTGCTATTGACCAAGGTGGAAATTTTGCGACGAGTGAACGTACTACGACACATGATGAACCGATTTTTGTAAAACATGGTGTACTTCATTATGCAGTGCCAAATATGCCGGGAGCAGTCCCACAAACAGCAACCATCGGCTTAACCAATGCAACGGTTCCATATATTTTACAGATTGCAAACAAAGGATATAAAAAAGCAGCGTTAGAAAATGAAGCATTATTAAAAGGAATTAATACAGTTCAAGGAAAAGTGACAAATGAAGGAGTAGCATCCGCATTAGACTATAACTTTGTGGATCCTAAATCATTACTTGTTTAATGGAAATTGAATGAGTGCCGATCGTTTATCTATTATTGAATGACAAATATAGAAAATAAGTGCAATTACTAATGAATGTTTATGTTGCTTCATTAGTAATTGCTTTTTTATGCATTTGAAAACCCCTGGCTCAAGTTGATTATCCGATATTTAAAGTTGCAAGAATACCCGTCAAAGTTGCAAGAATATCGGTGGAAGTTGCAAGAATCCCTGCCGAAGTTGCAAGAATACAAGCCGAAGTTGCAAGAATACCGGTGGAAGTTGCAAGAATCCCTGCCGAAGTTGCAAGAATACCATTCAAAGTTGCAAGAATATCGGTGGAAGTTGCAAGAATCCCTGCCGAAGTTGCAAGAATACCAGTCAAAGTTGCAAGAATATCGATCGAAGTTGCAAGAATACCATTCAAAGTTGCAAGAATATTAATCGAAGTTGCAAGAATCCATGCCAAAGTTGCAAGAATGCAAGCCGGAGTTGCAAGAATATCGATCAAAGTTGCAAGAATACAACCCCTAGTTGCAAGAATACCCCAGAGAACAAACCACTAGTTCCCACAGGTAGTTTTGAATTTTTAAAAGAGAAATAACAGGTTGTTTTGTCATATAAAAATAGCACACTCTGATATACCATACATAAGATGTCATTATAGAATGTATGTAAAGGAGAAGGGCCTATGAATGAAACTAGAAATTCAACGGTTGAATGTTCGAGCTGTGGAAGAAAATTTGTACCAGGTAGTTGTTTGACGCCTGAGGAAGTGACGGTGGATTATGGTAATGAGCCATTTGTAACTGACATAGAGGCTGAAACGAAACGTAATCATTATTTCCGTCGGGCTTTATGGACTGGGAAATACTTACAAGTAACCCTTATGAGTATAAAGGTAGGGGAGGATGTAGGGCTTGAACGTCATGATGAAACAGATCAGTTTTTGAGAGTGGAAAAAGGAAAAGGACTTGTTCAAATGGGAAACAATCCCAACGAACTTCATGTAGAACACAAGGTAGAATCAGATTCAGCCATTATGGTGCCAGCAGGTATGTGGCATAATATTACTAATACTGGGAATACTCCCTTAAAGTTATATTCTATTTATGCTCCTCCTGAACATCCATTTGGAACGATTCATCGAACAAAAGAAGATGATATACATTAAAAAAGTAAAGGATAACTATTATTGAAAAGTATGGTCATGTTTATCGGGATAAGATAAATATGGCCGTTTTTTTACCTTCGTCCAAAGCACTTTTAAATGGATGATATATCTTGAAACTAAATGTCTTTCTTCTTTTTGTAATCGCTTTATTTATGATACACTAAGAAGTAAAAGGATGTAAGGAGAGATAATCAATGAAAATTACGTATCATGGACATTCAGCAGTAAGTATTGAAACAGACTCACATCGTATTTTAATGGATCCTTTCATTACGGGTAATAGTTTAAGTGATTTAGATCCAAACACTGTCGAAGCGGACGTTATTTTATTAACCCATGGACATAATGATCATGTAGGGGATGCATTTGCCATTGCAGAGCGTACAGGAGCACAAATCGTTGCGATAAATGAGCTCGCTGTTTATGCCACGCAAAAAGGATTACAAGCACATGGCATGAATATTGGTGGTGCATTTGAATTTGATTTTGGGCGTGTGAAATATACACAAGCCTTTCATAGCTCTTCATACGAGGAAGAAGATGGCACATTTATTTATACAGGTATGCCAGCGGGAATTATTTTAACGATAGGTGATAAAACTATTTATCATGTCGGTGATACGGCATTGTTTTCTGATTTAAAATTAATTGGTGAAAGAAATGATATTGATGTCGCATTTATTCCGATTGGGGATAATTTTACGATGGGACCGGAAGATGCACTTCTTGCGGCGGAGTGGATCAATGCGAAAAAAGTGGTTCCTGTTCATTACAATACATTTCCAGTAATTGAGCAAGATCCGGATGCGTTTGTTGCCAAACTAACGAATAGTGAAGGCTTCGCATTAAAAGCGGGGGAAAGTATTACATTATAAGTTTCACAAAGTTCCAAAATAGGAAAGTAGTATTACCTTGAAGAAAATTTTAATAGTAGGGGTATGTTAGATTATCGTGAAAAAATAATATATATAATTTTAATCATATTTGTTATATTAGTACTTTTTTCTGTCATTAGTACGCTCATGCTTCAAAATGGATAGAAATCAATTTTATTATTTTATGTATTACTAATTAAGTGTTTTTGCGTTAAACTGGTATGCTGATAGCGTGCCAGTTTTTTTGTGTTTCCAATAACAAGTTTTCAAACTGATCCTCAAACATATTTCTTCTCCGTACTGCTCAATATACACATGTTTTGTTCCTAACTTTTTTTATGGACGTATGATTCGAAATACCTTGCGAAAACAGCATTATATACACTATTTATTTCGAGAAAATCAAATTTGTTTAGTTACGTATTATTTCCTATACATCCGTAAAATTATATTTATAATATTACGTAATATTATCATGATAGGTGGTGTAACATGGGTGGAAATAATATTGTTTTTCATTATAGGTGCCGTGTTTGGTTCATTTTTTAATGTAGTTGGTTTACGAGTACCGTTGAAAAGGTCATTTGTACAAGGGCGTTCCGCTTGCCCACATTGTAATGTTACATTAAAATGGCTACATTTAATGCCGATTGTATCCTACTTATTACAAAGACGAAAATGTCCTTATTGTAAAATGACGATCCCGATTATTTATGTGGTGACAGAATGTATGACGGCAGCTTTATTTAGTTATAGTTTTATCATGTTCGGCTATTCGGTGGAACTGATCAATGCATTGCTACTCATTAGTATGTTGATGATTATTTTTGTCTCTGATATGACCTATATGGTCATCCCGAATAAAATTTTGCTATTTTTCCTTCTATTATTTATGTCTATCCGTCTATGGATGTTACCTGATTCGTTTTTGATGGCTGTTTTCGGTGCTTTCGTTGGGTATAGTTTCATTGCCGTCATTATTTTATTCAGTCAAGGTGGAATGGGGGCAGGCGATATGAAACTATTCGGTGTTTTAGGGTTTATATTAGGGTGGAAATACGTCCTAATTACATTTTTTATCGCTGTATTTATCGGAGGCATATTAAGTGTGATCTATCTTCTCCGAAAGAAAATAAAAAGTAATGAAGCTATTCCATTTGGGCCTTTTATTGTCGTTGGTGCATTAATGACCTTTTTTAAAGGGGATGTATTTTTAAATTTTTATTTACAATTTTTTGTTTCATAAAGGTAAATGTCCTTCATATTTATAAAACGCGTGCATATAGTATGTGATAGATAGATGTAGGAGGGAAATTTTTTATGAAAATATATTCTGTTGTTCGAATCATTTTTGCGTTTTTTTTAATGGTGCTTGCATTTCCGTATATTTTACAAATAGAAACGACACTACAAGCGATTTTTTGGACAGTATGGGCATTGTTTTTCTTTTCCATCATTGGAGGAAATTTAGCAATTTTACTACACGTAACACCTGTACCTGTAATGGAACAGCAAATGTCTGAAAATATGGAACAACGCCCATATAAAAGAGCACGACAGAGATAATTACGCAAAATGGCGTGTTTTGATTGAGCTATTTGAAAAACATCTGTATAATAATTTTAATGTAACAGACTAGTACAGATGAAAGCTTGGTGATTTTAATGGCTACAAAACACGAACAAATTATTCGACATATTATGTCATTGGAAGTCGGACATAAAATTTCTGTGCGCCAAATTGCAAAGGAACTGGATGTAAGTGATGGGACGGCTTATCGTGCCATTAAGGAAGCAGAAAATCAAGGGTTAGTAAGTACGATTGAACGTGTCGGAACCATTCGAATTGAACGAAAAGAAAAAGAACATTTCAAACGACTCACATTTGCAGAAGTAATTAATGTGGTGGACGGACAAGTGTTAGGTGGCCGTGGTGGTTTACATAAGACATTAAATAAATTTGTCATTGGTGCCATGCAGTTAGAAGCGATGATGCGTTATACAGAGGCAGATTCGTTATTAATTGTTGGTAACCGTGTAAAAGCACATGAACTAGCATTAAAAGCTGGAGCAGCTGTTCTAATTACCGGAGGCTTTGATACGAAAGAACATATTAAAAAATTAGCCGATGAAAAAAACTTACCAATTATGTCGACGAGTTATGATACATTTACGGTTGCAGAAATGATTAACCGTGCAATTTATGACCAAATGATCAAAAAAGAAATTGTCTTTGTAGATGATATTTATACTCCATATGATGAAGTACACCATTTATACAATACCGATACGGTTCGTGATTGGTACAATTTAAACGATATGACAAAACATACACGTTTTCCAGTTATTGATGATGATGGAAAAGTATGTGGGATGGTGACATCAAAAGACGTTGTTGGCATTAATCATCAAACAAAAATTGAAAAAGTGATGACGAAAAATCCATTTACCGTACAGCCGAAAACATCTTTAGCATATGTTGCTCACCTGATGGTATGGGAAGGGATTGAAGTAGTGCCAATCGTTGGTCCGGTTCATGAATTAGAAGGACTTGTTTCCCGGCAAGATGTATTAAAAGCATTAAACGAAATGCAGCGACAGCCACAAGTAGGGGAAACAATTCATGATGTCATTTCTCGTGGATTAAATGGAGAAGAGGCCGACCCGACGGTGCTTCATACAGAAGTGACGCCACAAATGACGAACCAACTCGGTACATTAGCAAACGGGGTCCTAACAACATTAATTACAGAAGCGAGTGCACGTTTACTCATCCATTTGAAAAAAGGAAATATGGCAGTGGAAAGTTTAAATGTCTATTTCATTGAACCAGTACAGATGGATAGTAAATTAACGATAAAACCAAGATTGCTTGATGCAGGGCGTTTATATGCAAAAATTAATGTCGAAGTATATAACGGAAAACATTTAGTTGCACAAGGAATGCTCATGGCACAACTTTTAGATAGGTAAAAAAATAGGATGAGGTTGGACACTATGAAAGTGTGTGGAAACAAATTGTCCCTACTTTCTATTTGACCGAACCTCATCCTACTTTCTATTTATTCATTTGGATGTAGTCTTTTATATTCGTTACGATAATGTTTTGCTTCTTTAAAGCCATCAAACATTTGTAGTCCACCAAGGAAGAGGAAGACGACACTGATAAATAAGACTAATTTCGTTTGGTAGGCAATATACTGGTTTATACCGAATGAAAATAAAAATAAACCTAAAAAAATTCGTGCTTTCGCATTGAAATACCTTTGTGTAAGTCCATCTTTCGTTTTTAAGATAGCTACTTTATAATAAATGTAGAGCACGATAGAAATAACAATTAGTGCTGCAAAAATAAACATAAGTAACACGACTCCTATATTCAAGATTCTATTACTATTGTAGCGACAAAATTAAATAAATGCTAGAGATATTCATGATATAACGAAACTCATGGGAGGAATAACAATGCCGAAACAACAAATATTAGATGCGATAAAAGAAAATGATACGATTATTATACACCGCCATGTCCGTCCAGATGCGGATGCAGTAGGGTCACAATGTGGTTTGAAGGAAATGATTCGCACAACTTTTCCGGAGAAAAACGTATTTGTTGTAGGGGAGGAAGACCCTGCCCTATCATTTCTTGCGGTAATGGACGACATTGCTGATGATGTGTTTACAGATGCACTTGTCATAGTATGTGATACGGCTAATACCGGTCGTATTAGTGATGAGCGATATACATTAGGGAAAAAAATAATTAAAATTGATCACCATCCAAATGTAGATCCTTACGGAGATATCATGTGGGTGGATACGACGGCTAGTTCTACTTCTGAAATGATTTATGAACTATTTTTATTTGGAAAAGATGAATGGAAATTAAGTGAACAAGGAGCAAAGCTTATTTACGGTGGAATCGTTGGGGACACAGGGCGTTTCTTATTTCCTAGTACGAATAATAAAACATTCCGTTATGCGGCAGATTTAATTGAATATCCATTTGATCGTCAAGCATTGTACGATGGATTGTACGATGTGGAGGCAAAAATCGCTCGTTTACGTGGATACATTTTACAAAATTTTACATTAACCAAATCAGGTGTTAGTAAAATCGTATTATCGAAAGAAATTTTGGAGAAATTTGATGTACTTCCGTTAGAAACAGGAAATTTAGTTGGAACGTTAGGGGAAGTGAAAGGAATTAAAGCATGGATCTTTTTTGTGGAGGAAAAAGATGTTATTCGTGTTCGTTTACGCTCAAAAGGGCCAATCATTAATGAGCTTGCACGAAAATATAATGGTGGGGGACATCCATTAGCTTCAGGGGCCACTGTATCCTCTTGGGAAGAAGCAGACCGTTTTATGGAAGACTTAGAGGCACTTTGTGCAGCATACAAAGCATAATAAAAAAGAGCTAGACCGTTAAGGAGTACAGAGAAAACATAAAAGGAGGAAGAGTGGAACTTACTTTTTATGTTGGATGTAATGTTCATTAAACGGTTCTACGCTCTTTTTTTGTCTGTTTATTCATTGGATTGAAGGTTTTCAGGGATAAACCAGCAACCACCATTAATTTCTTCCAATGTTACACACAAATCTTCTTTATGAATCCCACGCTTAATAAGTCGGATAAATTCAGGCGATTCCGCATACACTGCTCGTCCCTCTTTTAACAAAGCAATTTTCTCATCCCGCATTTCTCTACGATCTAAAACAGTCATCGGTCATCCTTCCTTTCCATTTTTTCTATTTCTACAAATAATGATCTTACTATCATTTTATCGGAAATTATCTGCTTATACTATAAAATTTTTGTAAAATTCAAAAAATGTTCACTAATTGACCTTTTTTAATTGAATAAATAATGTAAGCTTTTCATAAATGAATAATTTTTTTACTTGGAGTTCAAAAGTTAAGTCATCTATTGTATAGACATTATTTTCAATTAATTTAATAAGGAGGGTATCGTTTTCTGCAACACTTTGTACAGGTTTTCCGATAAACGTTTCCAATTCTTTCTTAATCATATTTGTTAATTGGTGTTGGATGAGTGCATCTTGTTGAAACTGTTTTTCGTTCGTAAAGCGTACTTCTGTTGAACCGATCGTATATGGCATCGTTTGTTCTAACTTTTCTTTTTGTTCAATAAGGGCATCATATTGTTTCGTTAATGTAGCCATATCTGCATGTAATTGAATGTTTTTAGCTAGAAGACTTTCATACATTTTTCCGTACATAAATGTAAATACGGTGTAAGCTATGACAGCGCCGAAAAACATCCCGGCGAGAAATTTTTGCCATGTCGGTTTTTGATGGTAAGGTGAAAAATGCATTACGTAACATCCTTAATAATGAACCATGATAAAATTAAAAATGCTGTTTTCACACCGAACATAGCAGAAATAATAAATAATAATTGTTTAAATAAATCTAATGTAGAGCCATCTAAAAAGCCACGTTGAAAATTTTCAATGACATCAAATGTCCCTCCGATTGCCGCGACGATGGCCCAAATTTTTAAGGATTGCGCAATACGTAACATGGCATTTAATGGGGCTTCACCAGTGAGGAAAGAACCGATACTACCGATAATTGCTCCACCGATGATGACACCGAGGGCAATAAAGTAACAATGTATAAATGAAGTAAAAAAACGTTCTTCCATTGTACAACCTCCGTTTCACATTCAATATATGCATCGTTTATGTATTCTATGAGACAAATCGATATAATAGATATACTAACAATTAAAGGTAGGGAAGATAATGTCATTTACACATTTACAAGTACGAAGTGGCTATAGTTTATTTCAAAGTACTATGACGATTGATAAAATTGTCGAACATGCTGAAATGTTAAATTATCGTGCAATAGCCTTGACAGATGAACGCGTTTTATATGGAGCAGTGGCATTTTATGAGGCTTGTATTGGTCGTGGCATTCAACCTATTTTAGGACTAGTTGTTCCTTATGTATATGAAGAAGTATCCATTCCAATTATTTTTTACGCGAAAAATAATACAGGATATGAACAGCTAATCAAAATGTCAACGGTATTAGAAACGGAAGAATCGCCTACGATAGAGGAATTAGCAAGGAATGAACTTATTGCGATTATTCCAGCAGATAATGAGTATGTACAAAAAACATGGACGGAAGACCAACTAAATGGATTCTTTCAATCTGTTTCATCGAACATGAATATAGAAGACCTATATATTGGTGTCTCCGATAGTATGTTGGTAGATACATATATAGATAAAATACGTACAGTCGAACAAACATTTCGTATAAAAGCTGTCGCCATTCATGATGTTCGTTATGCAGAACAAAAAGATTCTATCGCATATGACTGTTTGCAAGCGATGCATGATGGAAGAAAATGGGATGAGAAAAACGTACAAGAAAAACAAGTGCGATATATGAAATCAGAAGATGAGATGAAACGAGCGTTTCATTATTGGCCAGAGCTAATAGATCGCACAGAAGAAATTGTAGACAAATGCCACATACATTTTGATTTCAATCGAGTTCAACTACCGGCATTTCCAGTACCAGAAGGAGAAACGGCAGCATCGTATTTGCGAACATTATGTGAAAAAAATATACGGGAACGATATCCAGAACAACAAGATGCAGCGAAAAAACGTCTAGACATGGAACTCCAAGTCATTCATGATTTACAATTTGATGATTACTTTTTAATTGTGCAAGATTTTGTACAATATGCAAAAGACAATGGGATTGTTGTCGGTCCTGGTCGTGGATCCGCAGCAGGATCTATCGTTAGTTATTTATTGCATATCACAGATGTCGATCCATTAAAATATGATTTGCTTTTTGAGCGGTTTCTAAATCCGAATCGAGTATCGATGCCAGATATCGATATTGACTTTTCAGATAATCGTCGAGATGAAGTGATCCAATATGTGAAACAAAAATATGGAGAAGATTATGTGGCACAAATTATTACATTCGGCACCTTTGCAGCTCGCTCTTTGTTACGTGAATTAATGAAGACGATGCAAGTGCACGACGAAGACCAACAATATATTTTAAGGAAACTTCCACAACAGCGGCAATCAACGATTTTAGAAGTGGTGCAAGATTCTCCTGATTTAAAAAATTATATTAAAGCTTCCGAAAAGTTGCGCCGTCTATTTTCTATTGCGATGAAATTGGAAGGACTGCCACGCCATATATCGACACATGCGGCAGGAATTGTCATCGGGAAAGAGAAATTAATCCAACATGTTCCATTAACACATGGTATTCATGAGACGTACTTAACACAGTATGCAATGAATGAACTCGAAAAAATCGGTCTTTTAAAAATGGATTTATTAGGATTACGTAATTTAACTTTATTAGAGCGAATTGTCACATCCATTGAACGGACCGAGAAAGTAAAGTTGGATCATTTGCATCACTTACCGGAAAACGATCCTAAAACATTTGCATTACTCCAAAAAGGACAAACAAATGGTGTTTTCCAATTAGAATCTGATGGAATGAAAAGTGTGTTACGTCGATTAAAACCGACATCTTTGGATGATATTGTCGCCGTAAACGCTTTGTACCGTCCTGGACCGATGGACTATATTTCCACTTATATTGAAAGAAAACATGGAACGACAAAATTTTCCTATCTGCATCCTGATTTAGCTCCAATTTTAGAAAAAACATACGGTGTTTTAATTTATCAAGAACAAATTATGCAAATCGCCCATACTTTTGCAGGGCTTACTTTAGGAGAGGCGGATATTTTACGACGTGCGGTAAGTAAAAAAGACCACAGGGAAATGGCGCATATAAAAGAAAAGTTTTTACAAGGATGTGCCAAAAAAGGCTATGATGCAGCGATCGCAGAAGAAGTATTTTCTTGGATTATAAAATTTGCAGATTATGGGTTTAATAAAAGCCATTCTGTTGCATATAGTAAAATTTCCTATCAATTAAGTTATTTAAAAGCGAATTATCCGACACATTTTTTTGCACATATATTAAGTTCCGTCGCAAATGAACCAGAGAAAATGATTTCGTATATAAGTGAGGCGAAACAATTCGGGATTCAACTATTACCTCCTTCTGTCAATAAAAGCTTTGCTTATTTTTCTGTGGAGGAAGGGAATATTCGAACAGGTCTTCTTGCTATGAAAGGAATTGGCTATGAAACAGCTAAATTAATCATTCAGGCACGTAAAGATGGAGCCTTTAAAGATTTATTTGATTTTACATTTCGTTGCAAAGGCTTAAAGCGAAATGCATTGGAAACCTTTATTTTAGCCGGGGCATTGGATGATTTATATGATAATCGAGCTAGTTTACTCGCTTCGATTGATCAAGCCTATGAACGAACAGAGTTATTTGGTAGCACATTATTTTCCAAGATGGATATGTCAACCGCCTATGTGGAAATGGAAGACTTTTCTTTAATGGAAAAATTGCAAGATGAAAAAAATATTTTAAATATGTATGTATCGAGCCATCCTTTTGAAAGTATTCGAATGAAATTATCTTTAGAAAAGGTCCAATCGATTGCACAAATAAAGGAGTTAGCAAAGAATACCCAAATACGTACAGTCGGCATTATAGAAAGTTTTCGTAAAACACATACGAAACGAGCTGAAACGATGGCATTTGCTACAATATCGGATGAATTTTCGGAAATAGATATCGTAGTATTTCCATCTGTGTTTAGACAAATTAGTCATTGGTTTAAAGAAGAAAGTATTGTGATGATTCAAGGAAAAATAGATAGTTTCCGAGAGAAAAAGCAACTTATTGCAAACGAAATTACTGTATTTGATTTAGAAGCATGGAAAAAAACTGCTCCAAAAACGGTATATATTAAATTAACGAAAGATCGTTCTCGTGAAGAAGCGCTATCTTTTTTACGTCGTATGGCACAAACGAAAAAAGGAGATGGACACATCGTCATTTTTGATGAACGAGAGAATAAAGCATATATGTTAGAAAAGCAATATAAACTAAATGTAAACGATGAAATAATGCAACAATTATATACATTTTTCGGGGCTGATTACGTTGTATTAAAATAAATAATCACTTATGATAAGAAAAAAACCTATCTTTTTAAAAATCTTTTGCTATAATAATAAATATTATACACATGCAACTTTGCGAAACAGACATGCGGAAAGAGAAATGAAGGAATGAAAGGGCGAATGTATACAATGTCAAAATTAAGAGATGAAGCTTTACATATGCACAAAGTGAACCAGGGAAAGTTAGAAGTACAGACAAAAGTAGAAGTAAAAAATTCGGAAGACTTAAGTTTAGCTTATTCACCAGGTGTCGCAGAACCTTGTAAAGAAATCCATAAAAACAAACAAACTGTGTATGATTATACAATGAAAGGCAATATGGTTGCAGTTGTTAGTGATGGTACAGCGGTATTAGGTTTAGGGGATATTGGTGCAGAGGCTTCCATGCCAGTTATGGAGGGGAAGGCTGTCCTGTTTAAATCCTTTGCTGGAGTAGACGCATTCCCAATTTGTATTGGATCAAATGATATTGACGATATCGTCAATACAGTGAAATTAATTGAGCCAACATTCGGTGGAGTAAATCTAGAGGATATTGCAGCCCCAAATTGTTTTATTATTGAAGATCGTTTAAAAAAGGAAACAAATATTCCTATTTTTCATGATGACCAACACGGTACGGCAATTGTGACGGCTGCAGGATTATTAAATGCATTAAAATTAGTAAAAAAATCATTTAAAGAAATTAAAGTGGTTGCAAATGGTGCTGGAGCGGCAGGAATTGCAATTATAAACTTATTAAATCAATTCGGTGTGGGCGAAATTATTATGTGTGATTCACAAGGAGCCATTTACGATGGACGCCCTAGAAGAATGAATAAAGTCAAAGAAATTGTGGCGAAAAAAACGAACCCGAAAAAATTAGAAGGATCATTAGAAGATGTTATTGAAGGTGCAGATGTATTTATCGGAGTGTCTGTTGGTGGCGCATTAACAGAATCAATGGTGAGAAAAATGAACAAAGACCCAATTATTTTTGCAATGGCCAACCCTGATCCAGAAATTTTACCAAACGACGCGAAAATAGCTGGAGCGAAAGTAATCGGTACGGGACGATCAGATTTTCCGAACCAGGTGAATAACGTGTTAGCATTCCCAGGAATTTTCCGTGGTGCATTAGACGTTCATGCGACAAGAATAAATGAAAAAATGAAAATTGCAGCAGTAGAAGCAATTGCAGGATTAATTGATGAATCAGAATTGAACGAAGATTATGTCATTCCAAATCCGTTTGATGCACGTGTTGCACCAGCTGTTGCTAAAGCGGTTGCAAAGGCTGCGATGGAAAGTGGCGTAGCGAGAATCGAGGTAGATCCTGAGGAAATTGCTGAAAAAACGAGACGATTAAGTGCGTTAGACAGCAATTAATATTTGATACATTGCCTCCTTATACATTAAAATAGAAAAGATGATAAAAATACTAGAAATGTATAATTTTTTAAAGTATAGTAAAAATGAACATGATAATGTATCTCTATAGTTATATATTATTGGAACTTATACATCTTATTTTTTATACATAACATGTTCAGAAGCAATGTGAATAAGGAGGGAATTCATTGCTGAAAAAAATCTTTACAAGAAATAAAAATAACGTCGTCATACCAGACGAAAAAGCCAAATCAGAAGTACCAGCAGGCATCATGATGAAATGTGATCATTGCTCACAAATATATTACAGAAAAGAATTAGAAAAAAACAATCACGTTTGTCCTAATTGTGATTTTCACCACCAGCAAAATGCTTGGGAAAGAATTAATAGTCTGTTTGATGAAGGAACATTTGAAGAATGGGATAAAGAATTAGTCTCAGAAAACCCAATGGACTTTCCAGAATATATGGAAAAAGTGAACAAAGACCGTGAGAAAACAGGGTTAAATGAAGCGGTTGTCACGGGTAAAGGACTAATTGGAGGATATCCGACGGCTTTTGCTGTAATGGATGCAAACTTCCGTATGGGAAGTATGGGCTCGGTGGTCGGTGAAAAAATTGCTCGAGCAGTTGAACGCGCAAGAGAACTTTCGATACCGTTTATCATTTTTACCGCATCAGGTGGAGCACGAATGCAAGAAGGTGTCTTAAGTTTAATGCAAATGGCAAAAACATCTGTTGCTATTGAACGTTTATCTGCAGCGGGCGGCCTAATGATTTCCGTCATGACACACCCGACAACAGGTGGAGTGACGGCAAGTTTTGCATCGTTAGGTGATTACAACTTTGCCGAACCAGGTGCTTTAATCGGGTTTGCTGGAAGACGCGTAATTGAACAGACGACACGTGAAAAGTTACCGAAAGACTTCCAAACGTCTGAGTTTTTATTTAAACATGGACAACTGGACCGTATCGTTCATCGTCATGAAATGAAAGAATTGCTAACGACCATTTTAGCATTACATGCAGTAGAGCAAGTAGCAGAAGAAAAAACTCCTGAAACAAAGGTCGTTTCAGTTGAAGGAGGACAAACTCGATGAATCAAGTGCTAGAATTTGAAAAACCAATCGTTCATTTACAAGATAAAATAAATGAATTAAAAGCTCTATCACAAACGAGTGAAATTGATTTAGCGGAGGAAATCGATACGTTAGAAAAACGTTTAAAAAAATTATCAGACGATATTTATTCGAACTTAAAACCGTGGGATCGTGTGCAAATTGCACGTCATCAAATGCGTCCAACGACATTAGATTATGTACAGCATTTATTTACGGATTTTATCGAATTTCATGGAGATCGCTATTTTGGTGACGATGAAGCGATTGTTTCAGGGATTGCTTTTTATCATGGCAAACCAATAACGATTATTGGTCATCAACGTGGAAAGAAAACGAAAGAAAATATTCGTCGGAATTTTGGGATGCCACACCCTGAAGGATATCGAAAAGCAATTCGTCATATGCAACAAGCAGAGAAATTTCATCGTCCAATTGTTACGTTTATCGATACGAAAGGGGCAGAACCTGGAAAAGCGGCTGAAGAACGTGGACAAAGTGAAGCGATTGCATACAATTTAAAAGAGATGGCAGGATTAAAGGTGCCAATTATTTGTATCGTAATCGGTGAAGGTGGAAGTGGTGGAGCATTAGCATTAGGCGTTGGAAACCACGTGCATATGTTAGAGAACTCTACTTACTCGGTTATTTCTCCAGAAGGTGCTGCATCTATCCTTTGGAAAGATGCCACTCAAGCGCAAAAAGCGGCTGAGTCTATGAAAATTACGTCGTATGATTTAAAGAAATTCCATATTATTGATGAAATTATTCCTGAACCTCAAGGTGGAGCACATCGAAATGTGGAATTACAAGCTGCCAATATTGATAAAGTATTGCAACAATCCATCAATATATTAACGAAAGAAACAGAAGAGGCCTTATTAACCCAACGTTGGGAAAAATTTAAACAGATGGGCGAATTTGGCGAAGTATAATAATGGATAATGAAAAGGATGGTCTTATAAATGTGATAAGATAGAGGTAATAGAATTATTTTCTATTACGAACTACTTATGATACGTTTATAATGGCCATCCTTTCTCCATGTAAGGGAATAGTATGTATTAAATGTAGAAAAACGTTATGCCAAATCAATATTTAAACAAAAAAAGTTATACTAATTCATGTTTCAATGCTTCAATGTAGGAGGTACAAAATGAAAAAAATTGGTCTGTTAACGAGTGGTGGAGATGCACCTGGAATGAATGCAGCTATTCGTGCGGTCGTACGCAAATGTTTTTATCATCATATCGTTCCAATTGGTATTTATAATGGGTTTGATGGTCTAATAAAAGGGAATATGAAACGAATGGAACTTGGTTCTGTTGGAGATATTATTCATCGAGGTGGAACAATTCTTTATTCCGCTCGAAGTAAGGAATTTATGACAAAAGAGGGGAAACTTTTGGCTGTCAATCAATTGCGTAAACATGAAATCGATGGATTGGTCGTTATCGGTGGTGATGGAAGTTTAAAAGGGGCGCAATCTTTAGTGGAACTTGGCATTCCAACTATCGGCATTCCGGCGACAATTGATAATGATCTTGCTCGTGTAGATCGAACCATTGGCTTTGATACGTCATTAAATACAGTGATTGAAGCAATTGACAAAATCCGTGATACTGCCACATCTCATGAGCGCACATATGTGATTGAAGTAATGGGAAGAAATGCTGGAGATATTGCCCTTTATGCTGGGTTAGCAGGTGGTGCGGAAAGTATAATTATTCCAGAAATTGAAACGACGATGGAAGAAGTCGTATGCCGTTTGAAAAATGGACAAGAACGTGGCAAGAAACATAGTATTATCGTTCTTGCTGAAGGAGTTGCCGAAGGGTTTAAATATGGCCGTAAAATAGAAGAATTATCTGGTCTTGAAACAAGAGTAACAGTATTAGGGTACATCCAGCGTGGTGGCACACCAACTGCCACTGACAGAGTCCTCGCAAGTATATTAGGTGGAAAGGCAGTCGATTTATTATTAGAAGGTGAAAAAAGTAAAATTGTCACCATGTGGAAAAACGAATTAATTCCACAAGATTATGAGGTAGTGTTACAAGAAAAACATGAAGTTGACGAATATTTATATCATTTATCAAAACAATTATCAATATAAAATTAGACAGAAGGATGGGAGTTATGAATATGCGAATGCGTAAAACGAAAATAGTTTGTACGATTGGTCCGGCGTCCGAATCAAAAGAAAAACTACGAAAACTAATGATTGGTGGCATGGATGTCGCACGCCTAAATTTCTCACATGGAGATTATGACGAACATCGTGAACGAATTAAAAATATTCGTGAAGTAGCGAAAGAATTAGATAAAACAGTAGCTATATTATTAGATACACAAGGACCAGAAATTCGTACGAAAACATTTAAAGGAGGAGAAGCATTTTTAAAACGTGGTGAACAAGTGATCATTAGTATGAATGACGTCGAAGGAACGGAAGAACGTTTTTCGGTCACGTATGATAAATTAATTCATGACGTAGAAACTGGCACCGTCATCACATTAGATGATGGATTAATTGCATTAAAAGTAACCGCAATTGATTACGATGCAAAAGAAATTGTGACGGAAGTTGTGAATAGCGGTATGGTGAAGAACCGAAAAGGTGTGAACATTCCAAACGTTCGTGTCAACTTACCTTCGATGACCGAAAAGGATCGTTCAGATATTCTTTTCGGAATTGAAGAAAATGTTGATTTTATTGCTGCTTCATTTGTACGTCAAGCAGAAGATGTGTTGCAAATTAAAGAATGGTTAGAAAAACATGGCGGGCACGATATTCAAGTTATTTCAAAAATTGAAAATCGTGAAGGGGTCGACAATTTTGATAAAATTTTAGAAGCAAGTTACGGTATTATGGTTGCTCGTGGAGATTTAGGGGTTGAAATTCCTGCTGAAGAGGTACCACTTGTACAAAAAGATTTAATTCATCGTTGTAACTTAATTGGAAAACCAGTTATTACCGCAACACAAATGTTAGATTCCATGCAATGGGACCCACGTCCAACACGTGCGGAAGCTTCAGATGTTGCGAATGCTATTCTAGATGGAACCGATGCGATTATGTTGTCTGGTGAAACCGCAGCAGGGGAATTCCCAGTAGAATCTGTTGAAATGATGCATACCATTGCATATAAAACAGAAACTGGATTAGACCATGCTCAATTACTTAAAAATCGTTCGCGTAAAATTGAAATGACCATTACCGATGCAATTAGCCAGTCTGTTTCACATACAGCCGCAAATTTAGGGGTAAGTGCTATTTTAACTCCAACACAATCAGGGCATTCTGCTCGTATGATTTCGAAATATCGTCCAGAAGCACCGATTATCGCGGTGACATTTTCGGAAACCGTATTACGTCGCCTTTCATTAACTTGGGGAGTTTATCCCGTTATAAGTGAACAGGCACATACGACGGATGAAATTTTAGATACGGCAATTAATAAAGGACTTGAGACGAATTTATTTAAACGAGGAAGTAAAGTAATTATTACCGCTGGTGTACCAGTAGGTGTGACAGGTACAACGAATTTAATGAAAGTACACGTAATTGGGAATGTCATTACAAAAGGTCAAGGTGTAGGTCGTCATTATGCATATGGAAAAGCAGTCGTAACAAATGATGCAGAAGATGCCAATGCACGAACAAAACCTGGTGATATTATAGTGACACATGCAACAGATCGTGATATGATGCCGGCAATTAAAAAAGCAGGTGGTATTATTACGGTGGAAGCTGGATTAACTTCCCATGCAGCTGTCGTTGGTTTAAGTGCAGGTATACCTGTAATTATTGGGGTAGAGGATGCGTTTACGTCCATTAAAGATGGTGAAGATATTACGATTGATGGTGGAACAGGAAATATTCACCAAGGTCATGCAAGCGTACTGTAAGATTCCTCGTATGTAAGAAAGGAAGAATGAAATGTACGTATATATACTATTGTTTTTACTCGTTCCAGCAATTGAAATAGGGGTATTTGTTTGGACAGGAAGTAAAATCGGTGCAGGATATGTTGTGTTAGGTATATTGTTGAGTGGGATTATCGGTATTTGGTTAGTGCGTCAACAAGGGATAGAAACGATGCGGAATTTCCAGTCGACTCTGCAAGATCGACAAGTACCTAAAAATGAATTATTAGACGGTCTTTGTATTATTTTAGGAGGAATAATGCTTGTTATTCCAGGTTTCGTAACAGATTTAATTGGATTTTTACTCGTTATACCTTTTACGAGAAAACCATTTAAATATGCCATATATGCCTTTTTTATGCGTAAAGTAGCGAAACGGAAGATTATTTATCGAAAATTTTAAAGATAGAAGTTAGGACATATGAAAAGACAGTGTGAAAAGGATTTTCAGGTGCAATATAAAACATCATCGTTTTTACACTGATTATCCACTATGTTCTAACTTCTTTTTATTTTGGATGAAATGACCCAGTTTTTACATAATACCATATTAATTGAAACACTCGGGTATAATAAAGCACACTAATAAGAATGATCACAACTGGTGTAAAAACAATACCAATCATACCGAAATGGTGAATCATACATATTAATATAAAGAACACGACGAGTGGATGTAAACCGATGGATGCAGCATACCATTTCGGTTCTAACACTTGGCGTAGTAAAACGAGAAATATATATAGGCTACTAAGTTGAATCGTTGCAACATATTGTTCTGTTAGAAAATGAAATATAATCATCGGAATAAACAATAAGCCAATACCTATATACGGAATGAAATCAATAATAAACGTCATAATCGTAATGAATGTAACATGGGTAAACTGGAAAATATGTAAACAAATAAAAATGATTACGGTTGTAAGTAATACGAGCAAAAATTGTGCTTTAATGAAACGGAAAATAGACGTATGTAATGTCCTTTGCACTTCTTTCACATACATCAACCATGTGGAAGGAGTTATTTTTTTGAAAAAATGCCTTATGTCAGATTCATCTTTTAATAAAAAGAAAACGATAAATAATACGATGAACAAAAACGTAATGACATTTGTTAATGATTGAACAACATTAGACATAATTTCAAACAACCCTTTTAGCATATCCATGCTATTTTTTTCTAGTTGTTGAAAGAAATGTGGGATGCTATCCTCGATAAGTGAGTGTAAATCGATTGGTAAAATGGATGCAATTTTTTCACATATATATTTTATATAAGCAGTTACTCCCGTAAGACTCCAATTGTTCGCTTGAATAATTGCTTCTAATTCTTTGCTAATGAAGTAGAAGGTTACAACCGTTAATCCTGTTATACTAATAAAAAAAGAAAAAAGTACGAATATAATGACTATCCATTTAGGTAAGTTTGTCCAATGTTCTAGTGTACGCACGATAGGTCGCACAAATATGGTGATGATGAATGCGACAATTATTGGGATAAAAAGAAATGAAAATAGCTGGATAAAATAATATAAACATCCTAAAATGATCGCTAAAAATATAAAACGTAAGCTAAAATGGGTCATATAAGTCACCTTTTCAAAACAAATATTAGAAAAATGTAAGCGAAAACATCTATTTTTACACTATATGTTGAATCGTTTGAAAATAGACTTTATTTGCGTTTAAAAATGGTTGAGCTGTCGAAATATAAACTTGAATAAAACAAATACTTATCCAAAATACTGAATTTGAATTCAAAATGTAATAGCTTTCAATTCACATTGAGGAAAAAATCCATTATAATACGGGTAATAGAAAAATGAATGTACAAAATTTCATTTACTTAAAACTTTTGATTTCTATGAAATAAAAGATAATAAATTAAAAGGAGAGATTTTAGAATGTCAGTATCTAAAGGTTTAGAAGGAATTGTTGTAACGGAATCGTCGATTTGTTCTATTATTGACGATAAATTAACGTATGCAGGTTATTCTATCGATGAATTAACAGAAAATGCAACTTTTGAAGAAGTTATTTACTTATTATGGAACCGTGAATTACCAACACAGGAACAATATGAAGCATTAAGAAAAGAATTAGCAGAAAATATGGCAGTACCTCAAGGAGTTATTGACCATTTAAAATCATATGACTTATCTACCGTACATCCAATGGCAGCATTACGTACAGCTATTTCATTATTAGGTTTATATGATGAAGAGGCAGATGTGATGGATCCAGAAGCAAACCGTCGTAAAGCAATTCGTCTACAAGCACAGGTTGCAACAATTGTAACGGCTTTCTCACGTATTCGTAAAGGGTTAGAGCCTGTAACACCAAAAACAGACTTAACATTCGCTGAAAACTTCGTATACATGTTAAATGATAAAGAAGGCGAAGATATCGAAATTGAAGCAATTGATAAAGCATTAATTTTACATGCGGATCACGAGTTAAACGCTTCCACGTTTACAGCACGTGTTTGTGTAGCAACATTATCAGATGTTTATTCTGGTGTAACTGCTGCAATCGGTGCATTAAAAGGACCTTTACATGGTGGAGCGAACGAGCAAGTAATGCATATGTTAACGGAAATTGGTTCAGAAGAAAATGCCATTCCATACATTGAAGAAAAATTAGCGAACAAAGAAAAAATTATGGGTATGGGACACCGTGTTTATCGTACAGGAGATCCACGTGCAAAACATTTACAATTAATGTCAGAGAAATTAACGAAATTACACAATAAAGAAGAATTATACCGTATGTCTGTAAAGATTGAAAAATACATTAAAGAACATAAAGGTCTACCTGCAAACGTTGACTTTTATTCTGCAAGTGTATATCATAGTTTAGGGATTGACCATGACTTATTTACACCAATTTTTGCTGTAAGCCGTATGTCTGGATGGTTAGCACATATTTTAGAACAATATGATAACAACCGTTTAATTCGTCCACGTGCAGAGTACACTGGACCAGCTTTACGTAGCTTCGTAGCAATTGAAAATCGTTAATATATTTTGAATACACACTAAGTAGTAGCCGGTCATCTGGCTACTACTACGTATGTCTGAAACAAAATAATTACTATTTCTATTTAAAAATGGTATATTCTAGAAAGAGAGAAAAAGAAACCATTTTTGCCTTAGTAAATAATGAAATGGTTCAAAAGAATTAAAATTTTTAGGAGGTTTTTTGAAGATGACTAATAAGATCACAATTGAGGATGGAGTTTTACAAGTACCAAATAATCCAGTAATTCCTTTCATTATTGGAGATGGAACTGGACCAGATATTTGGAACGCAGCAAGCCGTGTGTTAGATGCAGCAGTTGAAAAAGCATACAACGGTGAGAAAAAAATTGAATGGAAAGAAGTTCTAGCTGGTGAAAAAGCATTCAACGAAACAGGTGAATGGTTACCACAAGAAACTTTAGATACAATTGATGAATACAAAATTGCGATTAAAGGACCTCTTACAACTCCAATTGGTGGAGGATTCCGTTCATTAAACGTAGCACTACGTCAAGAATTAGATTTATATACATGCTTACGTCCAGTAGAGTATTTCGAAGGTGTACCTTCTCCGGTAAAAAGCCCTGAAGATGTGAACATGGTTATTTTCCGTGAAAACACAGAAGATATTTATGCTGGTATTGAGTGGAAACAAGGAACACCAGAAGTTGAAAAAGTCATTAACTTCTTACAAGATGAAATGGGCGTGAAAAACATTCGTTTCCCTGAAACTTCAGGAATCGGAATTAAGCCAGTTTCAGCTGAAGGTACGAAGCGTTTAGTACGTTCTGCTATTGACTATGCAATCGAGCATGGCCGTAAGAGTGTTACTTTAGTACACAAAGGAAACATTATGAAGTTTACGGAAGGTGCGTTCAAAGATTGGGGTTACGAAGTTGCAGAAGCTGAATATGGTGATAAAGTATTCACTTGGGCTGAATATGATCGTATCGTAGAAGCTGAAGGGAAAGAAGCAGCAAACAAAGCGCAAGCTGATGCAGAAGCTGCTGGAAAAATCATCGTAAAAGATGCTATTGCTGATATTTTCTTACAGTTAATTTTAACTCGTCCGAAAGAACATGAAGTAGTTGTAACGATGAACTTAAATGGAGATTATATTTCTGATGCATTAGCTGCACAAGTTGGTGGAATCGGAATCGCTCCTGGAGCAAACATTAACTACGTTACTGGACATGCTATTTTCGAAGCTACACACGGAACAGCTCCTAAATATGCAGGTTTAGATAAAGTGAACCCATCATCTGTATTATTATCAGGCGTATTAATGTTAGAGCACCTAGGATGGACAGAAGCTGCTAACTTAATCTCAGAATCAATGAACAAAACAATTGCTTCTAAAGTTGTAACATACGACTTTGCTCGTTTAATGGACGGTGCTACAGAAGTAAAATGTTCTGAATTCGCGGATGAATTAATCAAAAACTTATAATTTTACACAAAAACAAAAATGTGAACTTAAAATGTGAACAGTAAATGAAAGAAACTTCCACTTTGTTTCCGAACGAAGACGAAGTTTCTTTCTATATATCATATTTTGATCAAACGTTTTTGTTTTTTTATCTATCCTTTTTTCGTTTTGCTCGAAAAAGGATTTTTTTAGATCAATGTGTAAAAGGCTATTAAATGACATGTACATGTTGAAAGGGAACTAGCATACATACTTCATCACTATTAACGAGAAACATACGTGTTAAGTATGATGGCAACAAACACGAATAACCATATTACGAATGGAAATGTAACATGTAACGAGCATCTATAGGGCATATTTCATCAATTGATTGTAAATTTTATATTAATTTTCCGATAAATCTCCCAATCTATCGTAACAATAATGTAAAATAAATGTATATTGATATTTTTGATAAGAAAAGAGGTAGCGCTGTGGATCGTTCAATTTTAATTATAGAAGATGAACCAGCTATTGTAACATTAATTAAATTTAATTTAGAAAAAGAAGGATATAAAACAGATGTTGCATACGATGGAGAAGAAGGTATTGAAAAATTAAGTGAACATACATATGATTTAGTCGTTTTAGATTTAATGTTACCGAAAGTAAATGGGATTGATGTTTGCAAAAGAGTACGTCAGGAAGAAAATTTCACACCGATTTTAATGTTAACAGCAAAAGATAATGAGTACGATAAAGTACATGGCCTGGAAATGGGAGCAGATGATTATTTGACGAAACCATTCAGTCCGAAAGAGTTACTTGCTAGAATTCAAGCAATATTACGTCGTACGGAACGTCATCAAGTATATGAAGATGAAACATTAAAAGTTGGTGATTTAGTTATTGCACCAAAGAAATTTGAAGCAGATTTCAAAGGAGAATATTTAGAATTAACACGTAAAGAATTTGAATTACTCGTTTATTTAATTCAACATAAAGGACAAATTTTATCCCGTGAACAGTTATTAAGTGCTGTATGGGGGTATGATTTTGTTGGTGATACTAGAATAGTCGACGTACAAGTAAGTAATATACGGGAAAAAATTGAAGAAGATACGCGAAAACCACGATATATTAAGACTGTACGGGGCTTTGGTTATAAATTGGAGGAGCCTAAATGAAAAAGCTGTTGTCAAAAAAGTTAAGGGGATATACATTCCTCGTTCTTGCGATTTTGCTCATTAGTGGCGTCGTTTTATTCCCGGTTGTCACGAATTACTACGTGCTACTAGCTGTCCTCGTTATTGAATGTATTGTTTTATTACTCGTTATTTCTTATTTTTATGATAAATATATTAAGCCAGTCGAAAAAGTAGCAAAGACAATGGATAAATTATTAGAAGGGAATTATAATGCACGAGTCAACCAATCGATGACGGGCACCATTGGGGAAGTTAGTTCCAAAGTGAATGCATTGGCACGAAATTTAAGTGAATTAACTATTTCTGAACAAATTCAAGCAGAACAGTTAACGACGGTCATTGAAAACACGGAGAGTGGCCTTGTTTTAATTGATGAAAAGGGATATATTCATTTTGTAAACAGAAAGTTTTTATCTATGTTCGGTAAAACACCACATGATTATGTCGGACATATTTATTACGATGTACTGGATAGTGAACAAATTCATCATACTGTACAAGAAACATTTTTATATGAAAAACATGTCAAGCATTTGTTTTCAGTGGATAAAAATGGGGAAAAAATATATTTAGAAATTGTTGGGGCACCAATTTTTAATGAACGTAATATGTTAAAAGGTGCGGTGTTAGTCGTTTATGATATTACAGAGTTTAAATTATTAGAAGTAATGCGTAAAGATTTCGTTGCAAATGTGTCACACGAATTAAAAACGCCGATTACATCGATTCGTGGCTTCTCGGAAACCTTATTAGATGGAGCACAAGAAGATCCTGAAACTCGTAATCAATTTTTGAAAATTATTTTTGATGAGAGTAAACGAATTCAATTATTAATTAATGATTTACTCATTTTATCTAATTTAGAAAAAGATGAATCGAAGATCCACGTAGAAGAGATTCATTCGGATGCAATCGTTGCAGATATTCGCCCGTTAATTGAACAGCATGCAAAACGTAAAGAAATTGAAGTAGAGTTCCCAGAAGATATGGCCTTAACATTTTCAGCAGATGAAGAAAAAGTGAAACAAGTGTTAATAAACTTGTTATCGAATGCGATTAGTTACACACCTGAACAAGGGAAAGTTTCCTTAGCTATTTCAGATGAAGGGGATCGTATTTGTTTCCACGTATCAGATACTGGAATTGGCATATCTCAAGATGCCATCCCACGTATTTTCGAACGATTTTATCGTGTAGATAAAGCGCGTAGTCGAAATACGGGTGGTACAGGTTTAGGTTTAGCGATTGTGAAACATATCGTTGAATTGCATGATGGGGAAATTAAAGTAGATAGTGAACTAGGAAAAGGAACAACTTTTTCCATCTATTTTCCAAAAGAACAACGATAACCAATAAAAAACTTCCAGAACGAAATACTACCGTTATGGAAGTTTTTTTGTTGTAGATCATGAAAACATCATTACTAGGAACGAGGACGTTTTTACATTATACTAAAGAGAGAAATAGCGTTTAAATAGGAGGAAAATAAATGACAAACAAATTAGTCATGATTGATGGCAATAGTTTATTATTCCGTGCATTTTATGCATTACCATTACTAAACAATGACCGTGGAGTATATACGAATGCAGTATACGGATTTACGAATATTTTACTTAGAATTTTAGAAGAAGAAAAACCGACCCATATGCTCGTTGCATTTGATGCGGGGAAGACTACTTTTCGTCACTCAACTTATAAAGAATATAAAGGTGGCAGACAAAAAACTCCGCCTGAATTAAGTGAGCAATTTCCTATTGCACGTGAATTATTAGATAAATTCCATATCGCTCGTTATGAATTAGACATGTATGAAGCAGACGATATTATCGGGACATTAGCAAAACAAGGGGAAGAAGATGGATTTGAAGTAAAGGTAATTTCTGGTGACCAGGATATGTTACAGCTTATCTCCGATCACGTAACTGTCGATCTAACGAAAAAAGGGGTAAGTGAAGTTGCATCATATACAAAAGAAGCATTATTGGATGAAATGGAATTAACCCCAGCACAAATAATTGAATTAAAAGCATTAATGGGCGATAAGTCTGATAATATCCCTGGTGTCCCTGGGGTCGGTGTGAAAACAGCAACGAAATTATTAAAAGAATATGGTACATTAGAAAATATCTATGCCCATATTGATGACATTTCTGGGAAAAAGTTAAAAGAAAATTTGATTACTTATAAAGAAGATGCGTTCATGAGTAAACAACTGGCAACGATTAATGTGGATTCGCCAATCGATGTATCCATAGAGGAGTTACAATATGAAGGATACAAAGCAAATGAACTGTATGAAATTTTTATGGATTTAGGTTTTCGTACATTGGTAGAGCGAATAAATGGAGGACCCTCTGAAGACGAAGAAGTAGTGGAAGATCACTTTTCATTTGAAGTTATTTCAACTGTAGAAAATGCAACCTTAACAGGAAATGACACCATCGTGGTTGAAATGATGACAGAAAACTATCATGAAGCACCGATTGAAGTTTTTGCGATTGCAAATGAAGAAACAACGTACATTATTCGTACGGAAGATGCGCTAAAAGATGATGCATTTAAACGATGGTTAGAGGATGAAACGAAAAAGAAAACGGTTTTTGATGCAAAGCAAGTAATCGTGTCCTTACTACATGAAGGGATCCACATAAAAGGAATTGATTTTGACCTTCTCTTAGCTGCCTATATTATCAATCCGGCAGACAATAATGAAGATGTAGCTGCGATCGCACGTCGTAATAGAACAAGCCAATTACCATTCCATGAAGAAATATATGGAAAAGGAAAAAAACAAGCGGTTCCAAACGAGGAAGTATTTCATGATTATGTAGCTAGAAAGGCAGCAAATATCTCCATTTTACGTGATACATTTTTAACTTTATTAGAAGAGAATGAGCAAATGGATCTTTTTGAAAACCTCGAAATTCCGTTAGCAAAAATTTTGGCAAAAATGGAACATACAGGAATTCAAGTGGATGTAGACCGTTTAAAAGAGATGGGAGAAGGCTTACTTACACGATTAGATGAAATAGAAAAGAAAATCCATGAGCTTGCTGGTTCAACTTTTAATATCAATTCACCAAAACAATTAGGGGTCGTCTTATTCGAAGATCTAGGTCTACCAGTCATTAAGAAAACGAAAACGGGTTATTCGACCGCTGCGGATGTATTAGAAAAACTAGAAGGTGAACACGAAATCATCGAACATATTTTATTGTATCGTCAATTGAAAAAACTACAATCGACCTATGTAGAAGGTTTATTAAAAGTCGTTCACCCTGATTCTCATAAAATTCATACACGATTTAACCAAGCATTAACACAGACTGGTCGTTTAAGTTCTACAGAGCCGAACTTACAAAATATCCCGATACGTTTAGAAGAAGGAAGAAAAATCCGTGAAGCATTTATTCCTTCTGAAAAAGATTGGCTTATTTTTGCTTTTGACTATTCACAAATTGAATTACGAGTACTTGCCCATATATCGAAAGATGAACGACTTGTTGCTGCGTTTAAAGAAGATAAAGATATTCACACGAGAACCGCTGCAGACGTATTTCATGTAGATGAGGCAGATGTTACACCAGACATGCGACGTCAAGCAAAAGCAGTAAACTTTGGGATTGTCTATGGGATTAGTGATTATGGTTTATCACAAAACTTACAAATTACTCGAAAAGAGGCAAAAGAGTTCATAGATAAATATTTTGACATTTATCCTGACGTCCAAAATTATATGAAAGAAATTGTGCAAGATGCGAAACATGAAGGATATGTCACGACGATTATGAACCGTCGTCGCTATTTACCAGAAATTACGAGTAGTAATTTTAATATTCGTAGCTTTGCAGAAAGAACGGCGATGAACACGCCGATTCAAGGTAGTGCAGCAGATATTATTAAAAAAGCGATGATCGATTTAGAAGCGAGATTAGAAAAAGAAAACTTACGTGCACGCTTATTATTACAAGTGCATGACGAATTAATCTTAGAAGCACCTGAAGAGGAAATGGAAATGTTAAATAAAATTGTTCCAGAAGTAATGGAAAAAACCGTATCCTTACATGTTCCACTAAAGGTAGATGCTTCATACGGGAAAAATTGGTTTGATGCATAAGAGAAAGTAGGAAAGAGAGATGCCTGAATTACCAGAGGTTGAAACGATCAAACGAACATTAGAACAATTTGTACTTGGCAAAACCGTAGATGCTATAACGGTTCAATGGCCGAAAATAATTAAACATCCTGATGATATCGTTCATTTTGAACAGTTATTAGTCGGAGAAACAATTCGAAAAATGGGACGATATGGGAAGTTTTTACTTTTTTACTTTGATGATGTTGTCCTTGTTTCCCATTTACGTATGGAAGGGAAATATCGTGTGGTCGGTAAAAGTGAACCGATGGATAAACATACACATGTCATTTTTCATTTTACAGATGGCACGGAATTACGTTATAACGATGTACGTAAATTCGGTACGATGCACGTATTTCCAATTGGAACAGAATTAACGGTCGCCCCCTTACAAACATTGGGGCCTGACCCTTTTCAACCTACGTATACAAAAACATATGTGAAAGAAAAATTACTGAAGACGACAAGGGTTATAAAAGCGGCGCTGCTGGATCAAACCATTATTGCCGGATTAGGGAATATTTATGTGGATGAAGTGCTATTTTTAGCAAAAGTGCATCCTGCACGTCGTTCCAATACATTAACGGAAAAAGAATTGGATGCCATTTTTCATTATGCACATGAAGTATTAGAGAAAGCAGTGATACAAGGTGGAACGACTATTCGTTCTTATGTGGATGGACAAGGGGAAATGGGGATGTTTCAACAACAATTATTTGCCTATGGGCAAGAAGATAAACCGTGTAAACATTGCAATGATGTCATGGTAAAAATAAAAGTCGCTGGACGTGGCACGCATTATTGCCCGACATGTCAAAAAGCCGACGAAAATAAATAAAAAGGAAGGGAGAGGAAAAAGGTGACATTAATTATCGGATTAACTGGGAGTATTGGAACAGGAAAAAGTACGATTGCTAATCATATGAAATCCTTACATATTCCCATTGTGGATGCAGATGTTGTTGCCAGAGAAATTGTCGAGCCAGGTAAGAAAGCATACAATGATATTGTAGAAACATTTGGCAAGGAAGTGTTATATGAGGATGGCACAATAAATCGTCCTGCATTAGGGAAAATAGTCTTCTCAGATGAAGCAAAGCGGAAAGCATTAAATGCCATAACACATCCAGAAATTCGAAAAGAAATCATCCGTCAACGGGAAGCATATGTCGCTCAAGAAGTTCCTTGTGTCGTATTAGATATTCCATTACTATATGAAAGTAACCTAATTGATTATGTGGACAAAGTAATTGTTGTATCTGTTTCCGAACAAACACAAATGAAAAGAGTCATGGAGCGTGATGGTAGCACAAAGGAAGCCGCTTTACAACGAATTCAATCGCAAATTCCTGTCAAAGAAAAGGAGAAAATGGCAGATGCTGTCATTGATAATAATGGTACGAAAGAAGCGTCTTATAAGCAATTAGAAGATATTTTAACTGCTTGGAATATCCCAATTAAATAATTTTACGTAAAACATAACATATTTAGTAGCACATTTAAGGACCAATGTGTTATACTAATTTGTGAGAAAAAAGAAACAGTGTAGCACATATATTGGGAGGACTCTAAATGAGAAGAACAAGAATTGCCATTAATGGATTTGGAAGAATTGGACGTATGGTTTTCCGTCAAGCGATTTTAAACAAGGATATTGATGTTGTTGCTATAAATGCAAGCTATCCAGAAGAAACTTTAGCACACTTAATCAAATATGATAGTGTACATGGAATCTTTGAGTGTGACATTAATATTTTTGAAGACGGATTTGAAATTAATGGTGAGAAGATTATTCATACAAACTCTCGTGAACCAGAAAAATTACCTTGGAAAGATTTAGATATTGATATTGTTATTGAAGCGACAGGTAAGTTCAACTCAAAAGAAGGCGCGAGTCGTCATTTACAAGCCGGAGCGAAAAAAGTAATTATTACTGCACCTGGAAAAAATGTGGATAACACAATTGTTTTAGGTGTAAATGAAGAAACGTACAATCCAGAAACAGAACATATCGTTTCAAACGCATCTTGTACGACAAACTGTTTAGCACCAGTTGCGAAAGTGTTAGACGAAGAGTTTGGAATTGTAAATGGATTAATGACAACTGTTCACGCATATACGAGTGACCAAGTTAGTTTAGATAACCCACATAAAGATTTACGCCGTGCACGTGCTTGCGGCCAATCTATTGTTCCGACATCAACAGGAGCTGCAAAAGCTTTAGGAGAAGTATTACCACATTTAAATGGTAAATTACATGGAACGGCATTACGTGTCCCTACTCCTAATGTTTCCTTAGTTGACTTAGTGGTAGACGTTGAAAAAGATGTTACAGCAGAACAGGTGAATGAAGCATTCCAAAAAGCAGCAGAAGGAAAATTAAACGGTATTTTAGATTATAACGAATTACCATTAGTATCCATTGATTATGCAACAACTGAAAGTTCTGCAACAATCGACGGATTATCTACGATCGTAATGGGAGATAAAAAAGTAAAAGTGTTAGCTTGGTATGACAACGAATGGGGTTACTCTGCACGAGTTGTTGACTTAGCGAACTTTATTGGTAAAAAAATCGATGAAAAAGTAAATGCATAATGAACGAAGAGATTAGTGGATAAGGGACCTTATCCGCTAATCTCTTTTATGTTATGTAAATTGATCGAAACATGTTAAAATGTATAGTAATAGATGAAGGAAATTGAATGGGGTTGAAAAGGATGAAGTGTCCAAAATGTTACCATAAACACTCACGAGTCTTAGATTCAAGACCATTTGAAGATGGGGACGCAATTCGTCGTCGCCGGCAATGTGAAAGTTGTGGCTATCGTTTTCGTACATATGAACGTAAAGAAGAAACGGCGATTATTATCGTGAAAAAAGATGGGACTCGTCAAGAATTTGAACGCGAAAAATTAATACGTGGATTAATGCGGGCATGTGAAAAGCGTCCTGTAACAATTGAGGAAATAGAAGAAATCGCATTAAATGTCGAACAAGAAATTCGTCAATGGGATGAAGCGGAAATTAGTAGTGAACAAATTGGTGAAATGGTGCTGTCAAGATTAGCAAAGGTGGACGGTGTAGCATACGTTCGCTTCGCTTCTGTATATCGTCAATTTGATAATATTACTTTATTTTTAGATGAGTTAAAAGATATTTTACAATCGAACGTAAACGAGGAGAAGTAAAGGGTGAAGAAGATGCAACATATAGGGAAGATTTTGCCAGTAGACGGATATCGCGTACAATTGATCGACAGTCTTCCTGTTGATTATGACGCGTCACTCATCCATTTGTATCAACCATTAATTGGGATAGAACCGATTAGTTTATATACATTATTGTTGAAAGAAGAACCATTGCAAACCGACGAACAAATTCAAACACATCACACTTTAATGAATTATTTATCGATGCCATTAGATAAAATTTATGTCGCTAGACGAAAACTAGAAGGAATCGGTTTATTAAAAACATTTGAAACCGTGCAGGAAAACAAAACTGTTTTCACCTATGTACTTCAAGCTCCTTTTCGTCCGGCGTATTTTTTTCAAGATATGATGCTATCTGAATTACTGTATCGACATATTGGAAAAATAAAATTCGAGACACTCCGCAAGTTTTATACAACATCCAACCAAATCGAGCGTGGCGAAGAAGTGACGGCATCATTTAACGATGTTTTTCAAACATTTACACCGAAAACACCGCCCGTTTCTGTAGAGGAGAAACAAGACGAAACACCAAAGGTCCCATTGGCAGAAGTTTCTTTTGATTCGATTTATTTTATGTTACAGCGAAAAAATATTCCTGTAAAAGAAGTGATGACAGACGAACATCGTCAAATCATGACACAGTTGTTGCATTTATATGATTTGGAAATGTATGAAATGGAACAAGCTGTCAATTGGGCATTGACAGATGACAATAAAATCGACATTGCTCAATTGAAACAAGCATGTCATGATTTGTTCCGAGCAAAACATAATGTCGTTCAGGTCCAACTGGTGGAAAAAAGTCCCTCACAAGTAAAGGTTGATAGTAATAAAAAGCGTTCTTCCACTAAATTAGATCGACTGATCGAATGGTTTGAAACAGCTTCCCCGAAAGATATTTTAGAAGATCAATCTATGGGGCATAATGCGACAAGTCAAGATTTAAAATTAGTAAGTGATATCATGCTTCAACAAGCACTACCTATTCCAGTGATGAATGTACTGATTCATTATGTGCTCTTGCAGTCGGATGATAAACTTACACGAAATTATATCGAATCGATTGCTGCCCATTGGTCACGAAAAAAATTGAAAACGGCTAGAGAAGCAGTGGAGTTTGCCAGAGAGCAGATGAACCAACCGAAAAAACGATCCGTACAAAAAAATTACCAACGACGAACTGCTGGAAAAGAAGAAGTTATTCCAGAGTGGTTTAATGAACGGAATAAAAAGGAAGAGAAAGAAAAGCCAGCAATATCAGAAGCAGATTTAAAAGAGCAAGAAGCATTGCTTGAAGCCTTACGTAGACATGCTTCTGAGAACAACTAAGGTTGTAAAGGACTGATGAAGATGAAACCAATTCAACATTCACTGCAAAAATGGATTCAAAATAATGAATCATTTCAAGAACGCCACAATGCGATGAAGCGTGAAATTACATCCCATCCGCTTGTCCGTTCATTTTTACAAGCACATGAAGAGATAACCGATGAACAAATAGATCGTAATTTAAATAAATTGTATGAATATATTACACAATCGCATCAATGTGATCGTTGTACGAGTGTTGAAACGTGTAAAAATATGTTGCAAGGATATTCGCCTATTTTGGAATATAAAAATGAGGAAATTCATATTTCGTATGAAAAATGCCGGAATCGATTAGCGGAAGAAGCACAAACAGAACAGAGTGATTTAATAAAAAGTGTTCATATACCGAAAGAGATTTTGGAAGCACGTATTGATAAGGTGCATGTTGACCAAGAACGTACGAATGCCATTAAAAGTATGACACAGTTTTTAAATGCGGCAGAAGAAAAACTGCCGGAACGTGGGATTTACTTCTCAGGTCCGTTCGGTGTTGGAAAGACGTATTTACTCGGTGTCATCGCAAATCGATTGAAACAATTTAATATTTCATCGATGCTTATTTATATGCCAGAATTCGTACGGGAAATGAATGCATCCATTAAAGACAATACCGTACAACAAAAAGTTGATGCTTTTAAAAAAGCCGATGTGCTTATGTTAGATGATATTGGAGCTGAAACATTATCTGCATGGTTCCGTGATGAAGTGCTAGGAGCAATTTTGCAATATCGTATGATGGAAAAATTGCCCGTATTTTTCACATCGAATTACACCATGGATCAATTAGAAGAAATTTTAGCAACAACGACAAGAGGAGATGTCGAAAAGGTTAAAGCAGGACGTATTATGGAACGAATTAAACAAGTTAGTATCGAAGTACCTGTAAATGGAAAAAATCGTAGAAGATAACCTAAACTCGAATGTTATACTTCTTATTATATTTTTATATAAATTATTCATGAAACCGTTCATACACCCATATAGTGATAATACATATATGGATGAAGGACGGTGTTTATTTGCGAAAAATTTATTTTCATTGCGAAGACGAACTCATGTATTTTTGTGAACTTCTATTTCAAAAAGAAAAGAAAATCCACTTACATTGGGAAAATCAAAGCCGCCATAAAAATGAACTGACCATTTTACAACATGTGCCGGATGATAGTATAAAAGCATGTATGATCCAACTTTTTATGCAATTTCGATTTCACCGAATGATCAAAGAAATCATTCAAGATACATTTCATTATGAGAAAGATGAAGAAGTGGAAGCGATTATGCATTGGACAGATTGGCTCATTACTGCGAATATGCACCATGAGAGATTGTACAAGCATCATGAAACATTTCAAAAATTTTTACGTCCATTATTTTCGCGTTATATTTTTGATCGAACATTTATTCATTTCGATGAGATGTGTGTATTTTCGCGCCAAGAAATAAAACGAAAAATGACCCAAATTGTCGGCTATGCGATTGATGAATGGAAAGAAGAAGAACGATACCAACATTTTATTCATGCAATTCGTGTATATATTCAAAGCCGGCCGAGCAAAATAGATGAAATACATATTTTACATGAAGATACGTTTCAATTTTTTACATATCGTGGAGAAAAAATTGTACAAGAACGAATTGAGCATCATTTAAAAAAAGAACCATTGTACTTATTTGGAATGGATACATTAGAATATGATGTCACACCAGTCATTACATTTTTGCCCAAACAAATATATGTGTATACCGACGATTTAGCAGATACAAAGGTTACAGCTTTACGTAATATTTTTGAAGAAAAAGTGACCCCATTGCAAAAAAAACATTTTCCGTTTCATGTGAAGGAAAATTAATTGAAAAATAGTTATATTCTTGGTATACTTTTTAATAGAAAAAGTTGATATGAGAAGTTATGAGAAGGACACGATTGTTTCAAGTAATCATAGACAGAAAAGGAAGCCATTGACTGAAAGCTTCTGCTATCGATTCGAAATAATTACCACCTTTGAACTCTACAATGGAAATAATAGTATATTGTAGCGGATTTCACCGTTAACGAAAGAATGAAGTCGAATCATTTTTACGTATAAGTTACGTTTCGAAAATGAGGGTGGAACCACGAATATATACTCGTCCCTTTTGTTTAAGGGAGGAGTATTTTTATTTTTAAAGAAATAATGGTCAACTATATAAGAAGGAGTGTTTTAGCATGATTACTATGACGTTTCCAGATGGAAATACAAAAGAATTTGAACAAGGTGTAACAGGGGAAGAAATTGCCCAATCGATTTCTCCTGGTTTAAGAAAACAAGCAGTAGCAATTAAATTAGATGGGGAACATTATGATTTACGTCGTCCTATTGAAAAAGATGCCGCAATTGAGATCATTACATACCGTGATGAAGAAGGTATTGATATTATGCGCCACTCGACAGCACACTTACTAGCTCAAGCTGTCAAACGTTTATTTGGTGAGGTGAAATTTGGTGTTGGTCCGGTAATCGATGAAGGATTTTACTATGATATGGATTTAGAACATGTTATTACACCAGAAGATTTACCAAAAATTGAAAAAGAAATGCAACGTATTATTGACGAAAATTTAGAAATTGAACGAATCGAAGTATCACGTGAAGAAGCGAAAAAAATGTTCGCAGAAATCGGGGACGATTTAAAATTAGAATTAATCGATGCCATTCCTGAAGATGAACAAGTTACGATTTATAAACAAGGCGAATTTTTTGACCTTTGTCGAGGAGTTCACGTACCTCAAACTTCGAAAATTAAAGCATTTAAATTATTAAGTATTTCTGGAGCTTACTGGCGAGGAGATAGTGACAACCAAATGTTGCAACGTATTTACGGAACAGCATTTGAAAAAGAAAAAGAAGTAAAAGATTATTTACAACTTTTAGAAGAACGTAAAGAACGCGATCACCGTAAATTAGGAAAAGAATTAGAGATCTTTACTATTTCTCAAAAAGTAGGACAAGGTTTACCATTATGGTTACCAAAAGGAGCAACCATTCGTCGTATTATCGAACGTTATATTGTAGATTTAGAAGAAAAATTAGGATATGACCACGTCTATACACCTGTATTAGGAAGTGCAGAACTGTATAAAACAAGTGGACATTATGACCATTATCAGGATGACATGTTCCCAGTGATGGATATGGATAATGAGGAACTTTTTCTACGTCCAATGAACTGTCCACACCATATGATGGTATATAAAAACAATTTATATAGTTATCGTAATTTACCTGTTCGAATTGCTGAACTTGGTATGATGCACCGTTATGAAATGTCAGGAGCGTTAGCAGGGTTACAACGTGTAAGAGGAATGACGTTAAACGATGCCCATATTTTTGCTCGTCCAGACCAAATTAAAGATGAATTTATTCGCGTCGTCGAATTAATTAAACATGTTTATAAAGATTTCGGCATTACGGATTATTATTTCCGTTTATCTTATAGAGATCCTGAAGATAAAGAGAAATATATTGATGATGATTACATGTGGGAAATGGCACAAACAGCATTGAAAGAAACGATGGATGAACTCGAATTACCGTATGTGGAAGCAATTGGGGAAGCAGCGTTTTATGGACCGAAACTAGATGTTCAAGTAAAAACTGCATTAGGACATGATGAAACATTATCAACTGTTCAGCTTGACTATCAAGTTGCGGAAAGATTTGATTTATCTTATATTGGAGAAGATGGAAAACATCATCGTCCTGTCGTCATTCACCGTGGCGTCGTGTCGACGATGGAACGTTTTGTAGCGTATTTAATCGAAGAATATAAAGGCGCATTTCCAACATGGCTTGCTCCTGTACAAGTACACATCATTCCAGTATCATTAGCTGTTCATGCTGATTATGCGAAAAAAGTCGAAGATACGTTACGAATGGCAGGTATTCGTGTAGAAGTAGATGTTCGGGAAGAAAAATTAGGCTATAAAATCCGTGAAGCACAGACAAAGAAAATTCCTTACGCATTAGTATTAGGGGATAAGGAAATGGAATCGGATGAAGTAAATGTTCGTCGTTACGGACAAAAAGAGACAGAAACGATGTCCCTTGATGAGTTTGTTGCGTTCATCCAACAGGAAGTTGCAGAAAAGGTAAGTAAAAAGTAAAAGTCTGTTTGACAAATAAAATGTACCATGTTATGATATAAAAGTTGAATGTAATCATTCGACACGATCTAAAAGACAAGTAGGAGCACCCGCTTCTCACCTGACTAACACATAATGTCGTTGGCTGGTTAAATATCTTTCAAAATGATGAAGATAAATGTGGGTGCACTCGTGTGCCCACATTTTTTAATTGGATAAGCTCATCATCTTGTCATTCTGGATCAAAAATTTTCGGAGGTGGCTAGATATTAGCAAAGAGATGAATGTGAATCAGTCGATTCGTGCAAGAGAAGTACGTCTAATTGATGCAAATGGTGATCAACTAGGAGTAAAATCTCGTGATGAAGCATTAGAGATTGCTGCAACAAGAAACTTAGATTTAGTTTTAGTAGCTCCTGGTGCAAAACCGCCAGTATGTCGTATTATGGACTACGGTAAGTATCGTTATGAACAACAGAAAAAGGAAAAAGAGGCACGTAAGAAACAACGTGTTATCAACATAAAAGAAGTTCGTTTATCTCCAGGAATTGGTGATCACGACTTTAATACGAAACTAAGAAACGCACGTAAATTCATCGAAAATGGGGACAAAGTGAAAGCATCTGTCCGTTTTAGAGGGCGTGCTATTACGCACAAAGAATTAGGGCAAGAAGTCCTGGATCGTTTAGCAGAAGAGGTAAAAGACATCGCTACTGTTGAATCGAAAGCTAAAATGGAAGGGCGTCAAATGTTTATGATGCTTGCACCAATCACTGAAAAGTAATTTGTTACTGGATTATTTAAGGAGGAAATTGACATGCCAAAAATGAAAACACATAGAGGATCTGCAAAACGTTTCAAAAGAACTGCATCTGGAAAGTTAAAACGCGCACAAGGATATACAAGTCACTTATTCGCGAACAAATCACAGAAGCAGAAACGTAAATTACGTAAAAATGCAATGGTTTCTGAAAGTGATTTAAAACGTATCGATCAAATGTTACCTAGATAATAGGAAAATTACACAATATATTAGAGGAACAATCTTAGGAGGTAGAAACAATGGCACGAGTTAAAGGTGGAACAGTTACGCGCGCTCGTCGTAAACGTGTTCTAAAATTATCAAAAGGTTATTATGGTGCAAAACATAAATTATTCAAAAACGCAAAACAACAGGTGATGAAGTCAGGTAACTACGCTTACCGCGACCGTAAACAAAGAAAACGTGATTTCCGTAAATTATGGATCGCACGTATTAACGCTGCAGCACGTTTAAACGATATTTCTTACAGCAAATTAATGCACGGTTTAAAAGTTGCTGGAGTAGATATTAACCGTAAAATGTTAGCAGAATTAGCAGTGAATGATGCAGACGCATTCGCTAAATTAGTAGAACAAGCTAAAGCAGCAACAAAATAAGACACTATAAATAAAACACAAAACTTTCTATAGAAGGTTTTGTGTTTTTTTATTTTCGCATATGAAAGAAACCCTAATATAATGGAATGATACGAAAAAATTACTGTTACAATACAAAAAGCATGTTAAGATAGAAGGAACACGATTAGAAAGTAGGTAGATGATGAAACGCTTTTTGTATATGTTTTGTTGGATGCTTGTCATAGGTTTTTTATTTTATGGTGCAATACAGTGGCGAATGTCTCTTGTGATTTTAATGAAAGAAGAATTTCTCTTTCGTCCTTTAATGATTTTTACCGTTGTTTTTCCTATCATTTTAGGAATGTTGCTTCGTCTACCAAAATTGATCCTAGAATGGAAGCAATATAACAAGTGGTCATATGATTGGATGAAATTTTTTGTTGTTGCATTACCGAATTTATTCGTATTAATTATATTTGTTCTCTCTTATGTCAACTTATTCCCTGTTATGGATGTGTTCATCGTTGGAGAATATATTTTACCGACAGTAGTTGGATTAGTTTTTGGATATGTACTTCTAGATTGTATAAAAGGTAGTAATTCGGACGAAAAGGTGTCATAATTTTACTAGATAATGATAATGGTAGGGGACAATGTGATGGACAAAATAGAACAAACGGAACGATGGGTAAAGGATAAATTAGTAAATGAAACGACTGGACATGATTGGTATCATATAGTGAGGGTAACAAATATAGCAAAAGAGATAGCAGAACAAGAAGGTGCAAACTTATTTATCGTAACAATGGCAGCATTATTGCATGATGTAGCAGACGATAAAATCGTTGACGATGAAACAGCTGCATTACAAGAAATCGTCGATTGGCTTCATACAATAGAAGTCTCAGAAGAAGCCATCCATCACATCATGGAAATCATTCAAACGATATCCTTTAAAGGGGGTACGGGTAAAAAGGTACAGACATTAGAAGCACAAGTCGTGCAAGATGCAGATCGTCTTGATGCACTTGGAGCGATTGGGATTGCACGAACATTCCAATATAGTGGAGCAAAAGGGCAAGCGATATATGATCCGACTATCCAACCACGCACAAATATGACACTTGCACAATATCGTAACGAAAAATCTTCTGCTATTAACCATTTTTATGAAAAATTGCTCCTATTAAAAGAGACGATGAATACAGTAGAAGGGAAACGAATTGCGACACAACGTCATCATTTTATGGAACAATTTTTAGCGCAATTTTTTGAAGAATGGGGGATGAAACAAGAGTGAAACAAACTCCTGATACAAACAATGACGTGAATTTCACTTCAAAAAAAGATGGTTGGTTTGCCTTGTTTATTTGGGGAACCATTATATTCATGTGTTTCCTCATGATTATAGACAGAAGCATGATAGTATATATTTTCGGTCTATTGATGAATATGTTCCTTTTATGGATTTGGTTTGGGACGAATTATAAAGTAACGGAAGAACAACTATATATCGTGTCAGGACCTTTTCGAACAACTATACATATCGCAAATATTAGAAAAATAAAGGCGACAAAATCGCTTCTATCAGCCCCCGCATTATCAGTCGATCGAATGGAAATTCATTATAATACATATGATATGGTCATTGTCTCCCCTAAAGAAAAAGATGCCTTTATTCGTAACCTACAATCGAAAAATAAAAGTATAGAAGTTGAGAAAAAGTAACATGAAAAGGCAAAGTACGAGGCGTTTCGTACCATACCTTTTATTATACATTTGAAAACGCCTAGTTTTACTGATGGGGGCGGTAGCTTTTAGGATGTTATTGAAAATGCATATTATCTTGTTAAGCTAAAATGGGAACAGGAAGTTGCAAGAATACATACCGAAGTTGCAAGAATGCAACCCAAAGTTGCAAGAATACACTCCAAAGTTGCAAGAATACATGCCGAAGTTGCAAGAATGCAACCCAAAAGTGAATAATGAAGTGCAAAAGGAGGTTGTTCTGTGGGCCTTTTAAGCTGTAGCTGATCACAAAGGCATTTAGGCCACAGAACAAACTACAGTTCACACTGGTAGTTTTAATTTATAACTCATGTAAAGCCTAAGACGGCTTTTACTTCTAAATATTCCTCCATCCCGTACACACCACATTCACGGCCAATGCCAGATTGTTTGTATCCTCCAAATGGTGCACCATAATCTGTTGCACCGCCATTAATGGAAATCTCACCTGCACGAATTTCATTTGCGACATATTTTACCGTGTCACGATTATTTCCTAATACGTAACCAGCTAGTCCGTATATTGTATCATTTGCCATTTCTAATGCTTCCTCAATGGTGTCATACGTTATAACAGACATGACTGGACCAAAAATTTCCTCCTGAGCAATCGTCATATCATTTGTCACATTGGTAAAAATAGTAGGTTTTACGAAATAGCCTGTTTCTAATCCGGCTGGTTTTCCTGTTCCGCCTAAAAATAATGTTGCACCTTCTTCGATCCCTTTTTTCATATAATATTGCACCCGGTCAAACTGTTTAGCAGAAATGACAGGGCCAATACGAGTCGTTTTATCAGTTGGTAGCCCGACGACATAACTATCATAAATTTCTTTTAATGCTTGTAAAAATTCCGTTTCTTTATGGGCTGGAACGAATGTCCGAGATGCTAACGTACATACTTGACCACAGTTAAACGTTACATTCGACAGTGCGATTTTTGCTGCTTGCTCCATGTCAAAGTCGTCTAAAATAATCATCGGAGATTTCCCACCGAGTTCTAATGCTACTTTTTTCACTGTTTCTGCAGCACGTATGGAAATCTTTTTGCCTGTTTCATTGGAACCTGTAAAGGATACAAAATCAATACCCGGATGTCCACTTATCGCATGTCCAACCGAATGACCATATCCGTTTACTAAGTTAAATACCCCTTTTGGTACGCCAGCTTCATGTAATACTTCTGCTAAAATAACGGCTGAAATAGGGGTTAATTCGGATGGTTTTAATACAACGGTACTACCAGCAGCTAAAGCTCCTGCAATCTTTATAGCGGTTTGATTTGTCGGGAAGTTCCACGGCGTAATTAATCCACTTACCCCAATTGCTTCTTTACGAATAATGGTGTCACCTTGTTTTTCTTCAAACGAATATGTTTCCAATTGTCGTTTTGCCTGTTTAAAATGTTCTAAGCCTGATACATAGTGGACTTTTTCACTTAAAAATAAGGTAGCCCCTAGTTCATTTGAGATGGTTGTAATAAAATCATCTTTTCTTGATTCATATACATCGATAATACGTTGCAATAAATCCATTCTTTCTTTCACGGTTGTGTTAGAAAAAGATCGAAAAGCGGTTTTTGCTGCTTGTACTGCCTTATCCACATCTTCTGCTGACCCGTCTGCCACTTGCGCGAACACTTCCTCTGTAGCAGGATTGATCACATCGATAGTACTTTTATTTGTAGAATCCATCCATTCTCCATTTATATATTGCTGAATAAGTTGTTGAACCATGATGATCGACTCCTTCCTTTATCGTACAGTATAAACTTTTTTAGAAAAAGAAACAAAGCACTTGTATACGATTCCATAAAAAATATGATACAATAATTTTTGGGGAGGTTGTACAGTGAACTGGGATACATTATTTGATATGCAACAAAAATTAGATGATTACATAAGTAAAAACCATCAATTAGATGGAGCAGATTTATTAGAAGAGCGTTTTTTAGCCTTGCTCGTTGAAACAGGGGAGCTAGCAAATGAAACACGCTGTTTTAAATTTTGGAGTAAAAAGGAAGCATCCACGAAAGAAGTAATGTTGGAAGAATATGTTGATAATATCCACTTTTTATTGTCATTAGGTCTACATAAAGGGTATACATTTTCTACATTAGAAACTACACCAAAAGCGGAACAAAAAAATATGACGATTACCTTTAACGAGTTGTTTGCAGTATGTATGCAATTTTATAAGGAACAGACGGAAGAACGATATAAAGCGATGTTCCAAATGTATATCCAATTGGCGAGTATGCTTGGTTTTTCCGAACAAGATATTATGGAAGCATACTATGAAAAAAATGAAGTGAATTTTCAACGACAAGATGAGGGATATTAATCATTAAAGGAGGAAGAAGAAATTATGGCAAAATTAGATGAAACATTAATGATGCTAAAAGATTTAACAGACGCAAATGCGATTTCTGGAGATGAAAAAGAAGCACGTGATGTGATGGAAAAATATATTGCACCATATGCAGATGAAGTGTATACAGATAATTTAGGTAGTTTAATTGCGAAAAAGACGGGCGAAGAAAACGGTCCAAAAATTATGGTGGCAGGACATTTAGATGAAGTTGGCTTTATGGTTACTCGTATCGACAAAAATGGATTTTTATATTTCCAAACAATCGGTGGTTGGTGGAGTCAAGTAATGTTGGCACAACGAGTAACGATTAAAACGAAACAAGGTAACTTAACAGGTGTCATTGGATCAAAACCTCCACATATTTTATCACCAGAGGCACGTAAAAAGCCTGTAGAAATAAAAGATATGTTTATTGATATCGGCGCTTCAAGTAAAGAGGAAGCAGAAGAATTCGGGGTACGCCCAGGAGATTCCGTTATCCCTTATTTTGAATTTACTCAAATGAACAATGAAAAAATGTTACTTGCCAAAGCGTGGGATAATCGTATCGGATGTGCCATTGCGATTGAAGTATTAAAACAATTAGAAAATGAACAACATCCAAATATCGTATATGGTGTTGGGACCATTCAAGAAGAAGTAGGATTACGTGGGGCAAAAACTTCTGCACATCTCATCAATCCAGATATTGCATTTGGTGTGGATGTGGGAATAGCAGGAGATACGCCTGGTATTTCTGATCAAGAAGCGGATAGTAAATTAGGGGAAGGCCCACAAATTATTTTATATGATGCTTCCATGGTTTCTCATAAAGGTGTACGTAATCTTGTTGTGGAAACAGCGGAAGAAAAAAATATTCCATTTCAATATTCATCCATGGCGGGTGGTGGAACAGACTCTGGTGCAATCCATATTTCACAAGATGGGATTCCAGCATTATCCATTACAATAGCAACACGATATATCCATTCTCATGCAGCAATGTTACATCGTGATGATTTTGACAATGCAGTAAAATTAATCGTTGAAGTGATTAAAAAATTAGACAATGAAAAAGTAAAAGAAATTCGACTTGCATAAATAAAAAGTTCATCGTTTCTATTATTTAGAAATGATGAACTTTTTTTATTTTTTGTTGGATGAATAATAATAAAAAATTAGGAAAAACAAATCATTAATGATATAATAGTCATGGTAAAAAAGTATTATCATAATCCAGTGGAAAAATGTAAAATAGGAGAATGGGGTGGCAAGATGAAAGGTTTATTTACGTTTAAAAGCATACGTACGAAAATGCTTTTCGGTTTTTCACTAGTAGTATTATTAGTCGTTATGCTCGTTGGATATAATTATATCGTGATGAAAAATATCAACAAAGATACGGATAATGTCGCAAATAGGGAATTACCAATTTTAATAGCAGATGAACAATTAGGAATGACGATGTACAGTAAAGTTGGAGCTGCAAGAGGATACATATTAAGTGGGGATCCAACGTATAAAGAAATTTTTGAAGAAGACATGGAGCGGATGAAACAACACGAAGAAACAATTTTAAACATTGAAGGAACAGAAAAGTTTAAACAATTAATGGCAGATGCACAAGAATGGCATGATTATATCGTTTCAGACGTTTTTGCGGAATATGATAAAGGAAATGAAAAACAGGCATTAGAGAATTTAGTTCAAGCAGATACATATGTTGGTGACTTAGTGGATCGTTTTGATGAATTAGCAGATGGTCGGGAAGCACATATTATCGAACTAGAAGAAAAAGTGTTAACGGAAGGAAATCGAACATTAATTTTTGGACTTGTTATTGGAGCGCTCGCAATTGTGTTTGGTATGATCGTGGCAATTGTTAATGCAAACACCATTGCTAAACCATTAAGTGCTGTGAAAACACGCTTATCAGAAATTGCAAATGGTGATTTAAGTCAACCGCCTTTGGAGACGAATTTACAAGATGAAATAGGTGCATTAATTCATACGACAAATGACATGTCAGCGAGCAATCGTAATTTACTGGAAGAAATTAGTGCAGTTTCCGAATCTGTTTCCAGTCAAAGTGAACAATTACATCAATCAGCTGAAGAAGTTCGAGCTAGTTCGGAACAGATTTCTCTTACGATGGAGGAATTAGCAAGAGGTGCATCTGAACAAGCAGTAACAGCGACGGATTTATCCAACGTAATGATGACATTCCAGGAAAAAGTTACGGAAACAAATGAAAATAGTACGGAAATGATGGAAGTATCTGAAGAAGTGTTACAGATGACAAATGATGGTGAACAATTTATGGAGCGCTCTACCTCCCAAATGAATATCATTGATGGGGTCGTACATGAAGCGGTAGAAAAGGTCGAAGGATTAGATCGACATGCACAACATATTTCTGAATTAGTGTCGATGATCAAAGACATTGCAGATCAAACAAACTTACTTGCATTAAACGCAGCCATTGAGGCGGCACGTGCAGGAGAACATGGAAAAGGATTTGCTGTTGTAGCGGATGAAGTACGAAAATTAGCGGAGGAATCATCAAATTCTGTGACAGAAATTACGAATATCGTAATGAATATCCAAAATGAATCTACCTCTGTCGTAAATTCCTTACAGCAGAGCTATAAAGATGTTGCAGAAGGAACGGAACAAATTGTAAAAACGGGAGAAATGTTTGAAGAAATTAGCCATTCTGTGTCAAGCATGGTCCAAAACATTCATACGATTTCTAAAAACATTGATGAAATTTCCAATAATACGGCATTAATGGGTAATTCCATTGAAGAAGTGGCAGCTATCTCAGAACAATCAGCAGCTGGAGTACAAGAAACTACCGCTTCCTCTGAGGAGACGAGCAGTATTATGGAAGAAATTTCAAATAGCTCGAAACATTTAGCAACACAAGCAGAACAGCTGAACGAATTAGTCCGCTGTTTTACATTATAATTACAACAAAGAAAAAATTTAAATGAAATCGTTGACAAATACATTTTTATTTTATATATTATGAATAAGTTAATAAGATTGTAATGTATCGGTGATTAGGAGCCCACATTTCATAGGTATATACTCTCGCGTAGAAGTATATACCTATGAAATGTGGGCTTTTTTATTCCTTTTATGCATACAATATATTAACCAAAATACATGATAAAGGGTGTGAGTACATGTCTGAGTTTATGGGTGAATTGTTAGGAACAATGGTTTTAATTACGTTTGGTGCTGGGGTTGTTGCTGGTGTGTTACTAAAGTGGTCGAAGGCACAAGAAGCTGGTTGGGTAGTTATTACATTAGGATGGGGACTAGCAGTGACGATGGGAATTTTCGTATCTGGTATCGCATCTGATGCACATTTAAACCCAGCAGTTACATTAGGATTTGCCGCGATTGGAGATTTCCCATGGGAAAAGGTACCTACCTATATTTTAGGACAATTTATAGGAGCGATATTAGGTGCAGTAATCGTGTTTATTAATTACTTACCACATTGGCGAGAAACAAAGGATGCCTCAGCAAAATTAGGTATATTTTGTACAGCGCCGGGTTCTTCTGACCGTGTAAGAAAACCCTTACAAAACTTAGCAAGTGAAATAATTGGTACGTTTGTTTTACTTTTTGCATTATTATTTATTGTTGGACCAAATGAACTTGCAGAAGGCTTATCTCCCCTCGTTGTTGGTTTGTTAATTGTTGCTATCGGAATGTCTCTTGGAGGGGCTACAGGATATGCGATTAACCCTGCACGTGATTTGGGACCTCGTATCGCACATGCGATACTACCTATCCCTGGAAAAGGACATTCTGATTGGGGATATGCTTGGGTACCTGTTGTTGGCCCAATTATTGGCGGAGTGTACGGTGCTTTATTTTATCAATCCGTTTTTGAAGGCGTCACGACTCCTCTCTTTTGGATTATGACCGTTATTGTCGCTATCGTTTTAATAGGTGCACTTAGAAATGAGTTGAACGATAAAGAAAGCGTAAACAAAACTGTAAGTGATTCTGAAAATGTAATGTAAAGGGGAATAAAGAATGACAGAAACTTATATTTTATCCATTGATCAAGGAACAACCAGTTCGCGAGCAATTTTATTTAACCATGATGGGGAAATAGTATCTATTGCTCAACAAGAATTTGAACAATTTTTTCTACATCCAGGATGGGTAGAACATGATGCAAATGAAATTTGGACATCTGTTTTAGCTTGTGTTGCGGAAACATTTCGTAAAGCAGAAGTTCGTCCAGAACAAGTAAAAGGAATCGGAATTACCAACCAAAGAGAAACGACGGTTGTATGGGATCGTCATACAGGTAAACCGATTTATAAAGCAATTGTATGGCAGTCAAGACAGACAGAAAATATTTGTGCTGCATTAAAAGAAGCGGGACATGAAGAAACATTCCGTAAGAAAACAGGTTTATTATTAGACCCATATTTTTCTGGAACAAAAGTGAAATGGATTTTAGATAATGTGGAAGGTGCACGAGAGAAAGCAGAAAATGGTGATTTATTATTTGGAACGATTGATTCGTGGCTTGTGTATAAATTATCTGGCGGAAAAGCACATGTCACAGATTACTCAAATGCTTCTCGTACGTTAATGTTTAATATTTATGATTTAGAGTGGGATGAAGAACTGTTAAATCTTTTAACGATTCCATCATCCATGTTACCGGAAGTACGTCCATCTTCAGAAGTGTATGCGAATACAGTAGATTATCACTTTTTTGGCCAAGAAGTACCGATTGCAGGAATGGCTGGGGATCAACAGGCAGCACTTTTTGGGCAAGCTTGTTTTGAAACAGGTATGGCAAAAAACACGTATGGTACTGGATGTTTCATGTTAATGAACACAGGAGAAAAAGGGGTCCAATCTGACAATGGATTATTAACTACATTAGCATGGGGCATAGACGGAAAAGTGGAATATGCACTAGAAGGAAGTATTTTCATTGCTGGTTCTGCCATCCAATGGTTACGTGATGGAATGCGTATGATTCAACAAGCACCAGACAGTGAAATATATGCAGAAAGAGTCGATTCAACAGAAGGAGTATATGTCGTTCCAGCATTTGTTGGACTAGGAACACCTTATTGGGATAGTAATGCGAGAGGTGCTGTGTTCGGTTTAACGAGAGGTACGAGTAAAGAACATTTTATACGTGCGACATTAGAGTCATTAGCATACCAAACGAAAGATGTGTTAGATGCGATGATTCAAGATGCGGGTATTGATTTAACCTCTTTACGAGTAGATGGAGGAGCAGTCGAAAATACATTTTTAATGCAATTCCAAAGTGATATGTTACAAGTACCAGTAGAACGTCCTGTCATTCAGGAAACGACTGCATTAGGTGCAGCATATTTAGCTGGTTTAGCTGTTGGTTATTGGGAAAGTAAAGAAGAAATTGCAACACAGTGGAAAAATGAACGAACATTTTCTCCTAACTTAGATAAAGATGTACGAGATGAATTATATGAGGGATGGCATAAAGCGGTGGAAGCAACACGCGTATTTAAACGACCTTAAACATAGTAAAAACGATATTGGAGTAGGGGTTCTGTTTTAAAAATGGAATCCCTACTTATTTTTTGTTCCATCCTTTGTTATACTAAAGAAATAAACGGAAAGGAAGAGAGGGATAACATGACTATGCCTAAAGGTATTATGCCAGCAGTTCGACAATTAAAAGATTTTGAAAAAGCATTGTCCTCTGAGCATACTTGGATTGTGCTGTTAGAAACACGATTATCCCAACTGAAACAATTAGTAACCTATGCTAAAAAGGAAAACAAAAAAGTGTTGATCCATATTGATCTTATTCAAGGATTAAAAGCTGATGAGTATGGGGTTGAATTTATTGCACGGGAAATAAAACCAGAAGGGATTATTTCTACTCGGGGAAGTGTAATAGATAGTGTGAAAAAATATGATTTAATCGCAATCCAACGGTTATTTTTGTTAGATAGTTTATCCATTGATAGCAATGTACGAATATCTGGTCGAACAAAAGCAGATTATATTGAAGTTTTACCAGGGACCATGCCAGAATTAATTAAGAAGATACAAAAAGTCACAGATATACCTATTATTGCAGGTGGATTGTTAACGACGCAAGAGGATATTAATGAAGCGTTTGAGGCAGGTTCTATCGCCGTCACCACATCAAGTACATCATTATGGTAAGATGTACCTTTTATTATTTCTTGTTCATCATTATTGTACGGAATGAGACATGAAATACCCCCTAAAGTTGTATATAAAATCAACTTTAGGGGGTACTTCTTTTACGATAAGTATTGATTCATTACTTTTTGTACATAGTTTTGTGTTTCCTTAAACGGTGGGATTCCACCATATTTTTGTACGTTACCCGGACCGGCATTATAAGCAGCTAACGCCAAACGTACATCCCCATTATGACGCTTTAGCATCTTACTAAAATAATGTGTCCCTCCATCAATATTTTGGGCGACATTTGTCCGATCTGTGACACCAACTTCTTTTGCTGTAGCTGGCATTAATTGCATTAACCCAACAGCCCCTGTATGACTACGGACAGTTGGATCATAGTTAGATTCCATTTTAATGATTGCATGGATTAGTTTTTCATCCACTCCGTATTTTTTCGCCGCACTCGCAATTAGCTCATTATATTTTGTCGTTGGGGCTTTCGCTAAAGCAGCCCCTGTATGATTGGATTGTGTAGCTGTATAAGACGCAATAGCATCATTCATTTGTACTGGCTGTTGCATGACACTAGTCGTTTGTGGCTGTGTCATCGTAGGTAATTGCCTGTCCATTCCGATAGGATTCATGATAGAAAAAGGCTGTAAGGAAGAAACATGATCTGTCAATCCTCCGTGTAAATTAAATGATTGAGCGAGCGCAATTTTTTCCAAAAGTAATTGTTGGAAATCAAGTCCGTTTGTTCGTTGGATCGTATTAGTTATTTGTCGTTGGTATGGGTCGTTCGTTGGGAGCATATAACTTTGAATCATTTCGTTCATCTATTCATCCGTCCTTTTTTATCACTATCCATATCATATGATTCAACGGGGGAAATAGCAAGAGAAATGAGTATAAAAGACTATGTTTTTACATCTAACCGTGTTTTTGTAGTCCTCTTTCTAAAGCGAATAACATCGATGATTTTTCTTCGTTTGTAGAACCGTTCCAAATATACTCAAACAGCACGCCGAGGCCTGGCAATATTTTTTCCTCTCCATCTTCTAATGCATCAACAATGGTTTCTTCAAATTGATCCAATGAATTATCTTTCACGTTTTGATATATTGCTTCGCGAATATTAATGTCCATATATAAAACTCCTTTATGATTCGTTTTCTCTATTATGACCGTACGTTGTAAAAAGTATGTATGTCATTTCCACACGTAATGAAAAATCATTCGCATCCTGATAAAAGTAAAATATAAATAAAGTATCGGGGAGAGACTTTTGAACGTGCTATCTTAGCTTAATTCATCAGTATCCAAATTATAATGAGGCAATCGGGCATGAAGGCCTCTTAATACGAAAATTGGCAACGACTAAAAATAAGCGTATAATGATAGCATGATAGGAACGGTGCATAAAGAAAAGGATGAATAAGATGATTACATCGACACAAAATAAATTCGTCAAAGAATGGAAAAAACTACATAAGAAAAAATATCGCCAAGAAACAGGCACATTTTTAATTGAAGGAGAACATTTGATAGAAGAAGCATATGAGACAGACCAATTAATTACCACATTAATTGTCCAAGAAGGAAAAGAAGTTCCTGCATGGATGGACGAAGAACATGTATATATCGTCACGGAAAATGTATTTAAGGAAATATCCCAAACGGAAGCACCACAAGGGATTGCGGCAATTGTGCATATGGGAAGGATGGAACAAGAACATAATAACTATGTCCTTTTAATCGATGCGATCCAAGATCCTGGTAATTTAGGAACGATCATTCGAACAGCAGATGCGGCTGGCTTTTCTAAAGTAGTATTAGGGGAAGGGACAGTTGATGTGTACAATGATAAAGTTATTCGTGCAACACAAGGATCCATTTTTCACCTTGCCATTGAACAGCGTGACTTGAACGAAGCAATTACAAGCCTTCAAGCAGATGGTTTTTCGGTATGGGCGACCACATTGCGACGTGCACAAAATTATGCAGAAGTAGAGCCGACAAATAAAACGGCGATTATTTTAGGGAATGAGGGCCGTGGCGTACAACAAAAATGGCTCGATATGGCAGATGAACTGGTGAAGATTCCGATGTATGGAAAGGCTGAATCATTAAATGTTGGGATAGCAGCAGGTATATTAATGTATCATATTAG
>NZ_JBBKBG010000010.1:0-68969 GCF_037892545.1 Pseudogracilibacillus sp. ICA-222130 | reverse complement strand
GAAGGAAAAGCTATTATGAAAAAAGACTAGACATACGGAATGTCTAGTCTTTATGTAGAATTTAATCATATAATTCCCATGCTAGTTTTAATGAAGCAATAATATAATCTGCGACCTCTTCTGGGTTGAATTGGTCGGTCATCAATTTAGAATTATGCTCATCATATGTTTTTTTACGTTCATGAAATAATGCTTCAATATCTTCCATCGATTTATCTTGTAGGACAGGGCGACTATCCACGAGCATATGAAGACGATTTTTCCATGAATCCCACGAAATATCTAAATAAAACACGATACTATGATTTAAACAGGCTTCACGGATATCTTCTTGTAAAAATGCTCCACCACCAAGTGAAATGATTTTTAAAGGCTGTTTGCAATAATGCAATACATATTCTTTTTCCTTTGCACGGAATTGTTTTTCACCGATTTTTTTGAAAATTTCCGTTGTCGGCATGCCATATTCTTTTTCAATCTCGTCGTCAATATCGATAAAATCTCGAAAAAGTTTTTGAGAAACGAGTTTTGCAACGGTCGTTTTCCCGACACCCATAAATCCGATAAATACGATACTTTTTTCTTTAATAGAAGAAACATTACGAATCATTGCATTTACTCCTTATGCGTGTTGTTCGTGAAATGCTCTTTCTACCTTTTCTCTTCCTATTTTAATTTCTGGGTGGAATTGGATGGAAGCAGCATCACGAGTCGCTTTTACTTGTGCTATTGCTTGTTCTAATTTAACACGAACATCCCCAGTTTGCAATAGTTCTTGTACCATAGATAATCCAGCGACTGTACCTTGATCACGTGCTACTTTGGAACTTTCAATACCAGTGATGTTTCCAGCAACATAAATGCCATCCACTTGTGTTTCCATTTTCTCGTTATGGATTGGCACGTGTCCACCTAATTCTTCGCTATATTTAAATGAACATCCTGCAACAGATGCAAGTTCAGATAGTGGGTATAATCCACCAGCAATACAAACAAAATCAACTGGAACTTCTATTTCTGTATTACGGATAATATCACCATCCATTGTGACATCGACCATCGTTACAGATTCAACTTTATCAGTACCGTTAATTTGTTTCACTGCCTTGAGTAAATGAATAGGCATATCCCACATTTTAATTCCGTCTTTCGGATAATGTTTTAAAGCAATATTTTGTGCAAATTTAAATTTCGCAAATTTACTTCCAAATTGAATGAACTTAGAAGGTGCTAAATGTGCGATATGTGATAATCGATCCATGACAACTCTTGGGTTGCTTTGATCATCAGAAACAACATTTCTCGCAGGAAGTACCATACTGTGAAGTTCCGTTCCAGCTAGTTGTAATTCACGAGCAATTGCAGCAGATAGAACATTTACTCCGATGACAATTCCACGCTCTCCAACACTTACACGGTGCACATTCGTCATAACTTGTGCAGCTCCAATAGACATTACCCCTGGTAACGTCCATCCTGGGATAGGGGCAGCTGTTTCAGCAGCTCCAGTTGCGATTAATACTTTTTTGGCAGGAAATGTCTTTTTATTCGTATGTACCACGAAATGATTTTCTAATTTTTCAATATGGTGTACAGGATATCCAAGTAAAATGTCTGTTTGAAATTTACGAGCTTCTTGCACCAATTTACCAGCTTCTTTGACGCCGTTCCACCATTCCCCGTTAGGTTCCTCATGTAACTGTCCGAGTAATCTTCCACCTGCTTTAGGGAATTCATCTAAGACGACAACAGATAAGTCATGTTTTCTACATTGAACTGCTGCAGCTAATCCAGCAGGACCGGCTCCAATAATTACTACATCATGCATTATTTGTTGCCTCCTTGCTCTATATATTCTTTATATGTTCTAGGTAATGTACCTTCATTATTTGGATTTAATGGATCTGGTTGTTGTTTACCACTTTCAATAACCATATTTTCTTTAATTGGCGTTACACATGCACGAACATTCGAAACATTATCGACTGTACAACGGCATTCAAAACAATGACCGATATTACAGTAAATACCACGTGGATTTCCACTATGTTCGTGTTTACGAAGTGTACGCACACCATTTGCTAATAATGCAGAGGCAATGGTATCGCCTTCGATTCCTTCATATGTTTTCCCATCAAAGGTAAAAGGAACAGGATGTTGATCCGTTAATTTTCCTAAAACAGGATGATCTAAAATACGTTTAGTCATTGTTACCTTCACCTCCGAGATCTTGTAAAGATATAGGACGTACTGGCGGTGCTACTTTTAATGGCACATTATCTGTAGGATGTTCATTCGTTAAATCAGAAATCACTTTATCTACAGCAGGGCGACAAGTTCTTCCACCACAGAATCCCATACCCGCTCTCGTTCTTAATTTTAATTCTCTTGCTGTACAGTTGAATTTTTTTGCAGTTTCTTCTAATTCAGCTAATGTAACTTCTTCACAACGGCAAATTGTTAATTGTTGCATAAATTAGCCTCCTTGTTTTAAAATAGTATTAAATATTAAGCGATATTTATATAATAACATAAAACATTCTTTATTTTCTTCAAAAAGTAGAATATAATGAAAAAAAGTTAAAAAAATGTAGCTGGAGGTTTTGTCATGGCTAGAAAAAATTACGAAGTTGCAGTAATTGGCGGTGGAATCGTCGGTTGTTCTGTTGCATATTATTTAGCAGAATCAGGATTGGAAACGGTTTTAATCGAGAAGAATGACATTGCAAGTGGTACGAGTTCGCGCTGTGATGGGAATGTAACCATCGTAGATAAAGATCCTGGTTTTGATAGTAAAATGTCTTTAGTAAGTCAGGAATTATTAAATGATTTAACCAATACATTGAATATTCCTTTTGAATTCAGAGAACATGGTAGTATTTTAGTTTGTGATAATGATGATGAAATGCAAGCGGCTGTTGATTGGGTAAAAACACAGAGTGATTCAGGTTTAAAATTTAATGTGTTAGATCAAAAAGATATTCGTAATGAGTCTCCATTTTTTGCACATGATATTCCTGGAGGGTTAGAGTGTGAAACAGATTCATTAATTAACCCTTATTTATTTTGTTACTCATTAATTGAAAAGGCAGAAAAAGATTTCGGGTTACAAGTACGAGACCAAGCACCTGTAACAAATGTGAAAAAAGTAGATGATGGCTTTATCGTAGAAACACCTGGGGAAACTTTTCATGCAAAAAAGGTTGTAAACGCAGCAGGTGTGTGGGCACCGTTTATTGGTGAAATGCTCGGGGTAGAAATTCCGATTATTCCACGAAAAGGGCATATCATTGTTGGTTCAAGACAGGAACCTGTTATGATGCGTAATGTAATGGAATTTGGTTATTTAATGAATAAGTTTGGTCGTGAACGTATTGCAGATGAACGTACTGCTGAACATGGGGTAGCACTAGTACTCGAACCGACGGAAAGTCAAAACTTCTTATTAGGTAGTAGCCGTCAGTTTGTCGGGTATGATAGTTCCATTGATATTCAGGTTGTTCAAACGATCGCTCGTCGTGCATTACGATTTTTCCCGAAAATGGATGATTTTAAAATTATTCGTTCTTATGCGGGATTCCGTCCCTTCACAGAAGACCATTTACCAATTGTTTCGGAAGTGGAGGAACTACCAGGATTTTATATTGCAGCTGGGCATGAAGGAGATGGGATTAGTTTAGCGACTGTAACAGGAAAACTGATTGAAGATATTATTCATGAACGATCAGAGACCATTATTCCGACAGAACCACTACATTTTAATCGTTTTAAAAAGACAACAGTTTAATGAATGAGGGAAAATGAATCATTGGCTAGAGGCTTGATTTGTTTCATAAATCTAGCCAAGATTCGTTTTTTTATTTACACGAATGGTATAGCGCTTACATAAAAAGTGGCAAAATTTTGAATAGGTTGTTATAATACAGTTTATATAAAAAAAGAGAAGAGGGATGAAACATGATGAGAGTATTGAAAATCGGTTTCGCCTTTATGGGGGTTATCATAGGGGCTGGATTTGCTTCCGGACAAGAAATCTTACAATATTTTACAAGTTTCGGTACGTTAGGAACGATTGGAGCAATTGTTTCAACAGCATTATTCGCATATTTAGGAATGGTTTTAACGTATATTGGAAGTAAATTAAAAGTAGAATCCCATAAAGATGGAATTTACGCAATTAGTGGGAGATGGTTAGGGTATATTGTAGATGCAATTATTATTTTTACACTATTTGGTGTTGGAGTTGTTATGATTGCAGGGGCAGGTTCTACATTGAACCAGCAATTTGATATGCCGGTCTACATAGGTAGTGCACTAATGGTCATTATTGTTGGTGCTGCGATGATGATGAAATTAGAGAAAGTAATTGCAATTATCGCTAGTATTACACCGTTTTTATTAATATTCATTTTAATTGTTTCTGTATATAGTTTTACAACGATGGATGGAACATTTAGTGAGTTATCCAAAATTGCTGAACAACAGCCAAAAGAATTCCCGAATTGGTTTGTCGCATCTATCAACTATGTTTCATTTAACATCGCTGTTGGTTGTGGAATGGCATTACTAACAGGTGCAGCTGAAAAAGATGCCCGAGTTGCTGGAATTGGAGGGCTAGTCGGTGGTTTAGGAATTGGGGTTATGATTATCCTTGCACACCTAGCAATTTTCTCACGTATTGAAACAGTTGCATCATTCGATTTACCGTTATTAAAAATCGTAGAGGAAATTTCGCCGTTTTTAGCAATTATTATGGCAATTATTTTATTCGGAATGATCTTTAATACATGTCTTGGAATGTTCTACGGATTTGTAGCACGATTTTTTGAAATGAATACAACAAAGGCGAATATAGCTACAGTTATTACTTTAGCAATTGGATTCGTATTAAGTTTTGTTGGATTTACAACATTAGTTTCAAAATTCTATTCATTAATAGGATATTTAGGTTTATTCCTAATCTTAGCCTTAATTTACGCACCGTTTAAATTGAAGCGAGAAGGGAAGTAAATATAATCATGGAAAATGTCATGTACCATTCGGTCATGGCATTTTTTTGTGTGGAATAATCGTATGCAATAAATAAGAACGAAAAGTATAGTTTTTATTTATTTTGTGGTAAAATACTATGATGAATTATGTTGCGTAGGAGGAATTGGTTTTGATTGATAAACGCGTATATATGTTAACGATCATAGCTTTTATCGTAGGCATGGTCGAATTAATTATAGGTGGTATATTAGATTTAGTAGCAGAAGATTTAGGTGTCACGATTGGTACAGCTGGGTTGTTAATTTCCGTCTTCTCATTAGTTTTTGGAATTTCAGCTCCCATTCTACTCGTCGTATTTGCGAACACGGAAAGAACAAGGTTAACATTTGTATCTCTACTTATCTTTTTAATTGGAAATATTATTGCAGTGTTCAGTACTTCATTTGAATTTCTCATATTATCACGAGTTATTTCAGCAGCAAGTGGTTCCCTTATAATTATTTTATGTATAAATTTAGCCTCAAATATAGTGGAGCCAGCATATCGTGGTCGTGCGATTGGATTAGTTGTCATGGGAGTAAGTGGATCTTTAGTATTAGGTCTTCCAATTGGCGTTATGTTAGGAAATATGTTCGGGTGGAGAGCACCTTTTGTGTTAATTTCTATTTTAACGATTTTATTAATTATTGCAGTTCCGATTTTTATGGAAAAGGTAGCACCGAAACCCCCTATTCCAATTCGTAAACAAATTGCGACATTGAAAAATGCAAAAATATCGCTTGCACACGCGACAACATTTTTCTTCATGGCAGGTCATTTTACACTCTATGGTTATTTAACACCTTACACGAAAGAAGTATTAGGATTTAGTGGGACGACGATCTCTGTCCTTTATTTTGTTTATGGATTAGCTGCATTTTCAGGGGGAGGACTCGGTGGACTTGCGGCAGATTATTTAGGAAAAAGACGAACAATTTTATCGGTCATTGTCCTGTTAGCTGCAGCTTTATTATTTATCCCAACAGCATCACATGTTGTTTGGGCGTTTTGGATTGTCGTTGTTATATGGGGCATCATGAGCTGGGGTGTGACACCTTCCATTCAAAGCCATTTAATGGAATTGTCACCTGAAACATCTGATATTCAGCAAAGTCTAAACAATTCGGCCCTTCATTTTGGTATTGCATTTGGAACATTCTTTGGTGGATTTGTCGTGAAACATGTCGGCATTGAAAATGTCAGTTATTTTGGAGTTATATTTGTAGCATTAGCTTTTGTTTCAGCTACATTATCGACAAAAAACGAAGCACAAAAGTTCCGCCGCAAACCAGCACATACACATTCATAAAAAACGAGGGGAATGGAGGGAATTAGTGGATATATCCGCAAGTTTATCGGGAAAAGTGGTTGGACTTGCGTAATTAACCGATATATCCGCAAGATTATAGGGAAAAGTGGTTGGACTTGCGTAATTAACCGATATATCCGCAAGTTCAACGGGAAAAGTGTTTTAACTTGCGGAATTAATGAATATATCCGCAAGTTCAACGGGAAAAGTGCTCTAACTTGCGTAATTAACCGATATATCCGCAAGTTCATTGGGAAAAGAGCTTTAACTTGCGTAATTAACCGATATATCCGCAAGTACAACGGGAAAAGTGCTCTAACTTGCGTAATTAACCGATATATCCGCAAGTTCCTGAAGAAAAGCGCTTGAACTTGCGTAAATAGTTGATATATCCGCAAGTTCCTGAAGAAAAGCGCTCCAACTTGCGGAATTGAGCACAACTTACCACGCACAACCCGCTACGCACAACTCGCTACGCACAACTCGCTACCCATCCCGCTACTCCGCCACACACGACTCTTCATTCTTTTTTGCACAACGTCAGCCCGGCCCACTACGCCGTTAGCAAGAACCACCAACTAAGAAGGAGATTTATATGTGCCACGGTTTATCCAAAAAGCCATTATGGATCACCTTATGCTAATTCCGTTTTAAAATACTCCACTGCGCGTAACATTTTCGCTCCATACCAAAACATTTCACCATCGACAAGTAGTGGGACAGCATTTGCGTCGATGTTTAAAAATTCTTCCCGATGTTTTTCACGAAATGGATATGGTTCTGATGCTAGTAAAAAATAATCAATCGCTTCTGCACGCAAATCCTCTACAGTCACTTCAGGATATCTTCCCTCATAATTCAAAAATGGATTAATAAATCCGAGACGATTTAATAGTGACTGAATATACGTATTTTTGCCAACGACCATATATGGATCTTTCCATATGACATAGGCGACACGTTTTCCAGTATAATGGGAGGGGATTGTCGCAAAATCTTCTATAATCCGTTCATATAATAATTTTGCTGAAGCCACACGATCTACTAATTTACCTAAATCAAGAATCATGTTTAAAGCATCCTCGACTGTTTGTATTTCAAAGACAAATACCGAAAATTCCTTTTCTAACTGCTCGACCATTTCTTTCGTGTTTTCTTCTTTTTCAGTAATGATCAAATCTGGTTGTAAGGCTCGTACGCGATCGAGATTCATGTCCTTCGTTCCACCGACATTCATTACACTTGCTACTTTTTCTTTTGGATGAACACAGAACCTAGTACGCCCAACAATTTCCTCCTCTAAATGTAATGAAAAAAGTGTATCTGTAATTGCTGGAGCAAATGAAATAATTTTTTTCGGTTGTTTGGGAACTGTCACTGTTCGGCCAAGATGATCTACAACAGTTTTCATCTTTTATCCCTCATTTCTCTATATATAATGGTAATCAACAACGAAGACATTTTCAATCAGGAAAAAAGTATGTTTTAATAAGAGTAATGGAAAAAGGAAGGAAGTTTGTGATGGAAGAAACGTTCAAATTACGTCCTGTGGAACAAGAGGATAGTCATTTTTTACACCGATTATTTAATGACCAAGAAGTAGTGAAATTTTGGTTTGTAGAACCATTTTATTCGGTACAAAAGATTAAAAATATTGTGGAAGAGTCATTAAAGGATAGAGAGAATCGTCGGTTTATTTTTCAAAATGACAAAGAAAAATTAGGCTATATTACACTTTATAATATAGAAGAAGTGCACGGAAAAGCTGAATTTGCGATTATGATTGATCCGATTCAACAAGGGAAAGGCTATGCGAAAATAGCAACGAAACTTGCGATTGATTATGCATTTCGTGTACTTAATTTGCGCAAATTGTATTTAATCGTTGATGCGACCAATATAATTGCCCGAAAAGTGTATGAAAAAATGGGATTTGTGGAAGAGGCTGTTTTAAAAGAAGAATATTTTGTCGATGGTGAATACCATGATGCTATACATATGAGCATATTTCAAAGAGATTATTTCAAAAAATAACGACACATTCATTGCTTGAAAAGGAAAAGTACGTAATACTTTTATGTAGAGGATTAAAATCATTGGAGGTAGCAACATGGAAACAAAAATTTTATTTCAAACGAAGGACGAAACATTACAACAATTTATGAAAGGACATCCAAATGCATTTGCAATAACGATTGCGAATGGGGAGCAAATTATATTAGTCAAAGAAGTGAAAGAGAAGAAACAAACGTATGATGAAGTTCGTACGCTGGCAGGGACCATTGCACGTGAAGTACAGAAACGTGAAATCGAAACAGTGCAAGTGGATGAAGCGGATCTTACAGAAGCGTTTGCTACATTAGACGAAAATAAGGTGATCGTTGCTTTTACAGAAGGTTGGCAGCTAGGTGCATATGTATTTGATGCGTATAAAACGAAAAAAGCGAATGCAATACCTGCATTACAATTTTCAAACGTTGATGAAGCATTGATTACAAAAGGGGAAGTTCGTGCATTTGCAATGGGGCTTTCTCGCGATTTATCCAATGAAATTCCGAGTGTGTTAAATCCAGAGACCTTCCCAACGATTTTACAAGATACGTTTGCAGACACGGATGTAGAAGTAATCGTTCATGATAAAGCAAAATTGGAAGCAATGGAAATGAATGGTTTATTAGCTGTAAACCGTGGAAGTAAATTTGACCCAGCATTTATTGAATTGCACTATAAAGGGGATGAATCAAAGCCGTTAATCGCACTTGTTGGAAAAGGTGTAACATTTGATACAGGTGGAATCAGTTTGAAAAATTCTCGTGATTTAAGTGATATGAGAATGGATATGGGTGGAGCAGCGGCTGTTGCTGGAGCGATTCAATTATTAGCGGCTTCTGGTGCGAAAGTAAATGTTGTCGGTTTGATTCAAACAGTGGAAAATATGCCTGATAAACATTCTATTTTACCGGGTGATATTATTACGTATAAAACAGGCCAAACGGTACAAGTTGGAAATACAGATGCAGAAGGTCGATTAATTTTAGCAGATGGATTAATTCGAGCGGGTGAATTAAACGCAGATTACATCGTTGATATTGCAACATTAACGGGTGCTGTTATGGCAGCATTAGGAACAAAGGTTGCGGGAATTTTTGGAGAAGAAGATTTATTACAAACAATGAAAGCAATCGGTGAAGAAAATGGTGATTTTGTATGGCCGATGCCACTTGTAGATGCATACGATAAAATGTTAGATAGTGATTATGCGGATTTCCGTAATATTAGTCATTCCCCATATGGTGGCTCGATTACAGCGGCATTATTTTTACGACGTTTCGTACCTGAAAATAGTAAATGGGTTCATGTGGATATGGCTGGAACGATGGATACAAAACAAGAAGGATATTATGCAAGTGGTGCAACTGGTTTTGGTGCAAGATTACTTGCAGACTATGCAGAAAAAATTAGTGAATAATAAAAAGACACATCATTCGTAATATGCACCCCACAAGTTAGACTACACTCTAATTAGTGGGGTGCTTTATATACTATATGAAATGCGACATAAATTTTTTAAAGCGCTGGTGGGCTATCCCTATGTTCATACATATGCCGTTTTCTTCTTGATCCAAGGGCAGACACAACACTGTGCAAAATCATACCAAAAATAACAAGTAATATTCCAATAATAGAGATGAAACTTGGCAGTGGTGCGCTTAAAAATAGTATTTCCCCGAGCAAAGCAAATATTACCTCCCCAGATTGTGTCGCTTCAACTCCTGCAAGTTTATGGTCATCACCATGAACAAGTTCTGTCGCATAAAAAAATAAGGCCGTGGCAATAATGCCAGATGAAATAGCGACAATAAATGTTTGTAGTATTTGACTTCCTCCTGGCATACCATGTGCAAATGCACCATAGATAGATAAAATCACCCAAAATGGCATTGAGGCGATCGTCATGCCAAGAATTCGTTGAAATGTGTCTAAATCTTTTCCAACTAACTGCATCATTTTTCGATTGCCAAGAGGATAAGCAAACGCTGAAATGATGAGTGGAATGACGGTGAGAATGACACTTACTAGTGAAACAGTTGTTGCATGTTCAAATTGGATGATACATACTCCAGCTAAAATAATGAGTGAAATAAATATAGCTTGAATCGGTATGCGACTACCTTTATTCAAAAGTGGTACGAGTAATGATCCCGCTATAATAGTTAATTGAAACGTTGCAGCAACAAGCCATCCCGGTCCATAAATAGTAGCAAAAGTCATTGGAGCATAGAATAGTCCAAAACCGACCGTGCTCCAAACGAGCCAAGCGGCAGGATGTTGGTGTTTCAGATGGGTCCATACTGGTTGTATATCTCTACGCCAACCTACAATAAGAAGTAGAATTAGTAACATAAAAATAAAACGAAGAGAGGCGCTCCATACCCAGCTACCACCGTCTAGTTCCATCGAACGGTTTAAAATAAATGTCACGGAAAAAAATAGAGCACCTAATATACCAATCAAGATTGCTTTCATCATAGCCCCTCCAAAAATCTATTCGAACTAATAGGTAACATCACTTAAAACGGTATCTAGTACTTCATAATGCGATCTTTCTATAAGCTTCATAGTTAGTTTAACATATAAAATATAAATCTATAAACATTCAAAATAAACCCTGGTAGAAATAATCTTTAGTCATTTTTTGCTTGATATCGCATATATCAAAATAGAGGTGAAAATATATGCACATATTAATCGGGATTACCCCGAACATGAAAGGTGATCAATATAATGTAACGCAAATTCATAGTGATATCATAGAAGATTTACATGCCATTCCATTTATATTGCCATATGTTGAAAAAGAAAAAACAATCGACAGTATCGTTATGAAATTAGATGGTTTATATGTAACAGGTGGGGATGATATTGACCCAACGTTTTTTAATGAAGAACCGATGGAAGGATTACGATTTATCCTACGTAAACGAGATATGTTCGAACAAAAATTGATCCAAAAAATGTTACAACAAAATAAACCGATTTTTGCTATTTGTCGAGGCGCACAAATATTAAATATCGCAACAGGAGGAGATATGTATCAACATATATATGGTCAAATGGACAAACAGTTATTACAACATGAACAGCATGCAAATCGTAGCCATCAATCCCATTTTATTACTATAAAAGAAGGAACCATATTATATGAAGTGATGCAAAAAAAACGAATGAAAGTAAATAGTTTTCATCATCAAGCAAATCGACAGGTGAAACAACCGATGATTGTTTCTGCAACAGCATCTGATGGTATTAAAGAAGCAATTGAAAGCACAGCACATACTTTCGTCGTCGGAGTTCAGTGGCATCCAGAATATTTATATGATACAGATATCGGTACAAGAACATTATATAAAACATTTATAAAAAAATGCGAAGAAAGGAAGCGATTGAATGAAAATCGTGGACACACATTGTGACGCTCTTTGGAAGATGCAAAAATTTGAACGAGAAAATCGAACATTTTCATTTCAACATTATCCATTACTACAAGTCAACGAAGAAAGATTACGAAAAGGAAAGATAAAACTGCAATTTTTTGCAATATTTGTTGAACCTGATATACCGATAGAATTGAAATGGCAAACAGCGCTTGCTCAAGTAGAATTATTTCATCGCCACGTCATCGAACCGAATCCATCGATCATTCATATAAAAAATTGGGCAGAGATTGACATGCTTAAAGATGGAGAAATAGGAGCAATATTAGCAGTAGAAGGACTGGACATCATTGGAAATGATATGACGAGGTTGCGTTTCTTACGACAACTCGGTCTGTTATCGTTTGGATTAACATGGAATGAAGCAAATTTATTTGCAGATGGAAGTTTAGAAAAAAGAGGTGCAGGACTGACAGCGTTAGGAAGAGAAGTCATTCATTATTTCAATGAACATACATTGCTAACAGATATTTCACATGCAAGTGACAAAGCAACAATGGAAATGATTGAACTTGCAACATATCCTATTGCAAGCCATTCCAATTGTCGAGCCGTATGTGATCATCCGAGAAATATAAGTGACTACACATTGCAAAGGTTATTTCAAAAAAAGGGTATGATACATATTAATTTTTATCCTCCATTTTTATCAAATGAAAAAAGACGGGCCACGATAGAAGATATTGTTCGTCATCTTGCACATATTTGTGAAATTGGTGGAGAAGACTTTGTTGGTTTTGGGTCGGACTTTGATGGGATAGATTTAGTCGTAAAAGGAGTAGCAAATGTAGGAATGTATCCTTGCTTACTAGAGGAATTGGGTAATTATTTTACGGAGACTCAAATAGAAAAATTTGCATCAAAAAACTTCTTGAGATTTGTGGAGAGAACGAAAGCAGGAAAAGAAACGATATAAGACATATGGAGGAAACATCGTGGTAGAATAAAATTGCGAAAAATGAATGTCGCATTCCTTGTACAATACAGAACCAACTAAAAGATGTACAAGTGGCGACATTCATTACAGGATACATTCATTTGTCATCAAAAGGTTGTTCCTGTCATTACTTCCGCGATAACCATCCAAGCACTGAGAACGATGCCGATAAAAGAAATGAACTTTAATAATTTCATTTTTGTAAAGTGACCAATGACAAACAATAACACAGCAAAAATTAAAACAGCAATAACGGTAGTTGATAAAATTACTCTCTCCTCCTACTATATACAAAGTAAATGAGTGACGACAGAAAAAAACAAACAATATCCTAAATATAAATGAATCATCCGTCGGCGATAGGTCGTTCGGATGAAACGTAACCATCCGACAAAAACCATCGCAATTAAAATGATTAATGTAAGTAATCCTGAAAGCATTTTTACATTAGTGCCTTGCCACCCAAAATAATAAAGTACGACACCTGCATGTCCTAGGATAAACATAAGTGCAACAGTACCAGTATATTTATGAAATGGTAATACTTTTTTTGAAAGTTTGGCAAACTTAATTTTTCGCTTTCTACTAATATTTGAACGAATGGTTGAAAATACTGCATGCCTTGTCCAATTATATAGAATAAAAGTTGCTCCAATGCCGCCTAAAATAATATGTATTCCTAATGAACTTGAAAGAACTTTCCATAACGCAAATAAAAATACGAATGCGTTTACAAAAAACCACATACTCATTATTACACTTCTTTCAATAAATGAATTGACTACTCAAATAATAGCATTATTTACATGAAAAAAGTAGTGAGAAGGGAAAAACTTTTCACTACTTTTATTTTTCTTCTTCATATTCTTTACAATCTGCATATTTGATATCAACTTGAAAATTATTGAAGTGTAGTGATTTTATATTTTTTCAGGTATTCTTAGTCTGACGATGCAAAGTCGGTTATTCTGTCTGTACCGTTGACACATTTGAATTGTTATTGTTTCTTACTACCCCAAAAAAATGTTCTTTTAAAACGTCCAAGCGATGAATAGAACATGTTATAATAATGTAGGTGGTGAAGTTAGATGAAAACATTTATAAACAATGATCATATTCTCGCATGTATGACGATGAAAGATCATACGAAATTAGAGGATAATAATATGGCACTTCATTCATGCAATAATGAAGCAAATATTATCCAAAATAGAAAACGACTCGCAACAGAAATTGGTGCTTCCATCGATGATTTCGTGTTTCCGACACAAACACATAGTGCTAATTTTTATAAAGTAACGGAAGATGATAAAGGTCGTGGGGCGATGACGTTAGACGATGCCATTGCTAATACGGATGCATTGTATACATTTGAACCAAATATTGTTTTATGTAGTTTTTCAGCAGATTGTGTACCGGTTTTATTTTATCATGAAACAGCAAATGTAATCGGTGCGATTCATTCTGGATGGCGTGGTACGATTCAAGAAATTGCAAAAAAATTATTTCAGCATTTAATCGAGCAAGAAAATTGTTCAGTAAACGGGTTTCGAATTATAATTGGACCTGCTATTTGCCAAGAAAAATTTGAAGTAGATGAGGATGTTGCATCTCAATTCCGTGAACTTGGTTATGCAGAGGAATGGATATATTTTCATCAAGAAAAGAATAAATATTTCATTGATAATCAACAAACGATTATAAAGCAATTACAATTAATCGGAATAAAACAGCATCAAATCATGGTCGATGATACATGTACCTTTAAACATGAAGCAGGTTTTTCACATCGTCGTGACAAAGAAAAAGGGCGTCATATGGCGTTCATTAGGAGGTCAAAATAATGTCGATAGATGCAATTCAAAAGGCTAGTAAAAAAATACGACCGATAGTAAAAGAAACACCGATTCTTACATCAAGTCAATTATCAGAAAGATGTGACAATGATATATTTCTGAAAGCAGAACATTTACAAACGACAGGTTCTTTCAAAATTCGTGGGGCAATGAATAAAGTTTCGGATGTTGCGGATAAAGGTGAAACGGCAATCATCGCTGCATCATCTGGCAACCATGGACAAGCCGTTGCTTTTGCAGCAAAAGCATTCGGTCTTCAAGCGACGATTGTCGTCCCAGAGGATGCAGCATTACCGAAAATAAATGCGATCGAATCATATGGAGCGAACATCATTCAACATGGATATACATCAGAAGAACGAATCAATTATGCACAAACGTTAGAAGGTACGTTTATCCCACCGTATGATGATCCACTTATTATCGCGGGTCAAGGAACAGTTGGGTTAGAACTTTTACATCAAGTAAAGGATATTGACTTCGTTTTAGTACCTGTTGGTGGGGGAGGACTTTTATCCGGTGTATTATTAGCGATTAAACAGACAAATCCAGCGATAAAAGTCATTGCATGTGAACCAGCCATTGCAGATGATACGTATCAATCCTATGAACAAGGAAAAAGAGTACATATTGGACAAACAAAAACGATTGCAGATGGATTAAGAACGAGCATTCCTGGTGAAATGACGTTCCCAATCGTCCAACAATATGTAGATGATGTCGTATTAGTGACAGAGGAAGAAATAAAAGCTGCGATGATGTTTATATATGAAAGAATGAAGCAAGTTGTAGAACCATCAGGAGCTGTTACGACCGCTGCTTGTCTTAGCAAAAAACTAAATGTAACCGGAAAACGTATTGTACCAATTATTTCAGGCGGAAATGTGGATTTATTTTCATTACACCATTATTTACCTTAGAAAAGCATAAAGGGGACGAATATGACAAAAAAGAAAATTACTATCAAACATGTATTCATCATGATTCTTTTCGCAATGGTATTATTTAGTTTCCGATATATTTGGCTACAATATTTTAGTAATTCAGAGACAGTTGAAGTAGAAAATGGAGAAGTATTTATTACAGAGAAGCCTAAATTAGAAGATAAAGTACAATTAATAGGAAAATGGGCTTTTTATCCGAATGAATTATTAGAAGAAGTACCTATCGAAGAAGAAAATCGCGTGTTTTTACAAGTACCTGGAGGATGGTCCAATGGTTTTGAAGAAGAAAGCACATATGGGTATGGTACCTATCATTTACGGATTCATGTTGATCCAGAAGTAGAGCAATCATATAGTTTACGAATGTTTAGTGTACGTAGTGCTTCCAAAGTAATTGCAAATGGATATGAGGTAGGGAGCTCTGGAACAGTTAGTGATACAGAGGAAACGTATGAAGCATTTAATGTACCTTATAATACATATTCTATCCGACCAGATGAAAATGGTATCATTGATGTACTCGTACAAGTATCTAATTTCACAGATCCTAGATCAAGTGGAATTGTTCGTTCTGTTTACTTTGGAAATGAATCGAGTATAGAATCTACGACATACATATCAAGTGTGCTCCAAGTTTTTACTGGAACAATTTTTATTTTGCTTACTTTTTTTGCAATAATTATTTATTTTGTTGGTATAAGAAAAAAGGAAATACTTTATTGTTCATTAGGTTTATTCATGCTTGCCATATTAAGTTTAAATTCAGGCGATGAAAAGATAATTATGCAATTAATAAAAATAGACTATGTTTTATCCTATAAATTTACAATGGTTATTTTATTCATCCTTTCCTTAGCAATCATTCAAGTATTAAAAAGAAATATACAACAGATCCATCCGAAAATAGTGCCAATATATTCCATCATACTGATTATATTAACGATCCTTAGTATTTTTGTTCCAATGGAATATTTGGAATCGGCAGTGATGGTGACGATGGGTGCAGCATTTGTATCGATGATTATTGTGATTATCAGCTTAATTCGTTCGAAATTATCTTTCAGCAATCATTTTGGGCTTATTTTAGCATCCATTGCGATGATCAATCATTTTGCATGGTTTAGTTATATAATGAAATCTGGAATAAAAGTAATGTATTATCCATTTGATTTAATTATCGCCATTATTTGTTTAGCAGTTGTTTGGTTTAAACATTATTATGATATGAACGTGAAATTTCAAATACAAGCGAAGAAACTGGCAAAAGCAGACAAAGAAAAAGATTTATTTTTGGCAAATACAGCACATGAAATAAAAAATCCACTTCATAGTATTTTAAATATGTCGAGTGCTGTTTTAGAACGTGAATATCAACATTTAGAAGAAGAGAGTAAGAAAGATTTAGAAACAGTATTGGCAGTTAGCAGAAGGATGTCGATTTTAGTAAATGATTTATTAGAATTGTCCTTGTTAAATGACCGTAAACCAACCTTATACATTCGCAAGACTTCCTTGCAAGGTGTGGTGGAAGGTGTCATCCATATGACATCTTATTTCCTTGTGAAAAAAGATGTGGAAATTGTAAATCGAATTAGTATCGATTTTCCTTATGTGTTAGCAGATGAAAATCGTTTAACACAAATTATGTACAATTTAGTGCATAATGCGGTGAAATTTACGGAACAAGGAACGATTACAATAGATGCGGATGTTGAAGATGGGACAGCTTATATAAGTATTACAGACACAGGAATTGGAATAGATGAAGCAATATTATCTGACCTATTTTTACCGTATCGTCAAGGAAACATTCCATATCGAGCGAACGAGGCTGGTGGACTCGGACTAGGATTATATATAACGAAGCAATTAGTAGAGCATATGTCTGGTGAAATTGATGTACAATCAACTATCGGAGAAGGAACGACCTTTACCTTTACATTACCTATTGGGGATGAAACAGGTACATATGAGCATAAATCTTTTATGGAAAATAATGGAGCACATGTGCATAATGGAGAAGTATTTGCAGATCAAGGAATTTTTTTAGAAACACATGATGTGAAGAAAATTGCTCATACAGTAATAAGGAAGGAGCAACCAAAAGTTATTGTCGTCGATGATGATCCGATAAACTTACGTGTAATGGAAGTGGTACTTCATAATGAACAATATGATGTAACAACGGCATTATCTGGCGTTGAGGTAATGCAACTGCTTGAACAGAGTGAATATGATTTAGTTATATCAGACGTTATGATGCCACATATGTCAGGTTTTGAATTAACGAAGAACATTCGAAAAAGATTTACGATGTCAGAATTACCAATTATTTTATTAACATCTCGTGATCGAATTCGTGATGTCAAATATGGATTTGATGTTGGAGCAAATGATTATATTACGAAACCAATTGATGCTATTGAATTAAAAGCACGTGTACAAGCATTAACAGATGTAAGAAGTGCAGCACGAGAAAGTTTATATTTAGAGGCAGCATTTTTACAAGCACAAATACAGCCACATTTTATTTTTAATACGATTAATTCGATTTTCGCATTATCAGAGATTGATATAAAACGAATGCAAAAATTACTTGAAGCATTTAGTGATGTGTTACGAAGTAAGTTTCAATTTAAAAATATGAAAGAGTTTGTAGACTTAAAACAAGAGTTACAGTTAATTGAAGCATATTTATATATTGAACAAGTTCGTTTTGGTGATCGAGTGAAAGTTGTGTGGGAAATAGATGATTGTAAAAATGTCCAAATACCGGCGATTACGATTCAACCATTAGTCGAAAATGCAATTTTACATGGTATTACTACTCGTTCTAGTGGTGGGACGATTACGATAAAAGTGATCAATCGTGAAAAAGAGGTCGAAATAGTCGTAGAAGATGATGGAGTTGGCATTCCTAAAGATACTTTAGATCGGATACACAACCAAGAAAGAGTCGGTAAATCTGGTGTAGGTATTTACAATACAAATCTACGTTTACTCCGAACCTATGGAAAAGGGCTCCATATTGAAAGTGAAAAAGGTAAGGGTACAAAAATATCTTTTAAAATACCAAAAGAGAAACCGAATCAACAATAAAAGGTCGTTTTCCCTTCCTTTTTCAATGGAAGGGAAACGACCTTTTAGTTTGTAAATACTTTCTTCACTCGCTCGGAACGGATAAAATAAATAACCCAAATGACACTCATTGCTAAATTGAAAGTATCTAAACGAAATCCATCTACACCAATTAAATAAGATAAATTCCATATGGCATGAATGACAAAATAAAAAATCATTAAATATGGCGTATATTTCTTTCGCTTCATCCACGCATAAAATGTAATAATTAATAATGGGATATAAGCAAAATCGGTCCAATAAATAAATAGGTCAAAGCCTGCTAATTTACTTGGATTTTGAAAAGTAACCATTACAATAGACCCGAGAAATGTTAATACTGCTGCAATAAATGGTAAAATTAAAAAACCTTGAAAATGTGCATAAGGATGACTTGGGTCTATTGGCATTTTCGGAATAAGTTCTTTTTTGTTTTTATGTTTAACAGATGAATCGCTCATCATACACGCTCCTTTAATCATATCGAACCCAATATGTATTTTACTAAATAGTGTATGGTGTTGCAATGAACAGGTATAAATAAGATAGGTTCTAATATTCATCGGTCTACAGTATAGTTTTATTTATTGAATGATGGAAGCAATAAAAATGGGTCATCCATATGATATGGATAACCCGTTTATTTATGGATTCATTGCAACGAATCCTTCTCCGAATACGTCACGAACATCGTGAATAGCGACAAATGCATGTTCATCTGCTGCTTGAACAATACGTTTTAATTTCACTACTTCTTGACTACTAATAACAATGTATAAAATTTTCTTCTCTTCCTGTAAATAATATCCATGTCCAGAATAAACTGTCACACCACGGTTCATCTTCTTGTTGACGTTTTGAGCAATTTCATCTGGATTACGAGAAATGATGGTAACTGCCTTCTTCGTACTAAATCCTTCAATGATAAATTGCATCACTTTCGTTGCAATATATAGCATGACGATCGTAAGGAGTAATTTTTCGATTCCGATGACGAAGTAAGATGATAAAACGACAAGCATATCGAAGAATAATAATCCATAACTTATGTTCCATCCGAGATATTTATTTGTAATACTCGCCAAAATTGTCGTTCCAGCTGTCGTACCACCTACCCGAATAATGAGCCCAATACCGGCTCCAACGATTGCTCCACCAAAAATCATATTTATAATAATTTCGTTTGAATCAATCGCCCAGTTTCTTGTTAAATGTAAAAACAATGAATTTAATAGTACCGCAATAATCGTATACCCAATTGTATTTTTACTTAAAAATTTATATCCAATGATTAATAATAAACCATTTAAAATAAAGTTCATTAAACCTGGTGACCAACCATACAAGTAGAACAAAATAATGGTAATCCCAGTTACTCCGCCTTCCCCTAAATCATTTCCTAATACAAATACATTGATCCCTACAGCGAAGATAAATGATCCAAGCACGATAAAAGATAAATCATAGATTCTCTTTTTCATTCATTCCACCCCTCTATTTCATTATGTCCTAATCCGATTCACTTCAGACATAGTCAACAATAACATATTGCGTACTATTTTGCTTGGGATTTGCAAAAGAAAATAATAATTTTTTTTGATGGATTATGGGTGGAATTCTACCATTAAATAAGCATGGTTTTAAAAATTTAACGAAAATAAATTCATTTATCGGGGGAGGGAAAGTAACATTCATTCATGAAAAATTTTACTTTGAAAAATCGAAACCTATTTTTATATTAGGCTTCGATTTTTATATAAATATACGTACATTATCACGATTTATTTTTATAATTCTCTTCCCAAAAATAATTAATCGCTTCTCCTAATTGTGCTGGGTCACATTTTAAATTTCTATAAGGAATATTTATTTGGCTATCCATCAACTTTTTATTCATTTGATTCATCGCTTTTTGAAAAGCTTTGGTTCGGTTAATAATTAAGTCTTTATCATATGTATAGATGGATAAGAAATCTTGGTTTCCAAAAGTAGTAAACTGGATATCTTTAATTTCATTCCATCTTACTAATCCAACTTGAAGGGCAGTAGAATAATCGGTGATCCCATTTTCATCGATGATTAAAGCTGGTTTACGTTCAAATAGCTTTTTCAATAAAAAAATAAGAAATACACCAAAAACAAAGACCGTTATTAATCCGATTCCTTTTATGATAAAAGGGGAATATGTAAGATCTAACTCGACAAATAAAAAAATGAATCCGAGTAGAATAAATATGCATGAACCGATGGAAAGTACGAATAATTTCAATTTGTTTTGATATATGATGAACGGTGACAAGGTCCGACCTCCTAAACGATTTTATCTATCATCATACCATAAAAAATAAATTTCATTCAATATCAATTTTACCTTAATTTTGCTATTCTTAGATAGGGAGAAAATTATTGGTTATGTTGGAGGCATCATATTGAAGAAGGCATATTTTTATCAATTTTTAGAGCCAGTATCTGAAGAGCTCGCATACAATTTACAAGAATTAGAAGGAACAATTTTTACTGGACCACGCAAAATGATCGCCCATAGTCGAACATTAATGGAAGTCGTTTTAGATAAAGTGTTAATTCATGAAAATTTACATTTACGAACTCCAGAAAATACGCTCGTTCATAAAATAGAAAAATTAGTAAAACACGAATTAATTTCATCTACACAAAAACTAGCATTTGAAGAAATTCGTTTATTAGGAAACAAGGCTAGCCATGAAATACGAGAATTTCGGTTTTCTGAAGCGTTGAAAACATGGGAAAATATTCATGTCGTCATGAAATGGTTTGTAGAGTTATATGTATCCTATACAATAGATGTACCTGCATATGAAGATCCAATGATTCATCAGGAATATCCATATGAATTAGATGAAATCCACATTCGATTAGAAAAGTTCGAGCAATTATTGAAAAAATCGATGGAATTAGAACGACCGAAGGAAGAAAAAGAAAATGTTCAAGAAAACGTGCAGAAAGTTCAAATAAAAGAAACGTTAACATCTTTACACTTAGACGAGGCACCAGGGGTTACGACTGTACGAACATTAACTTTTCAAGGACAGGAAATTCACATCCCACATTTTTTAAGGGATGCATTTTTACTACCACAACGTTTTGAAAAGTCGGAACGGTTTTTATTACGATTAAATGAAGCACAGGAAGCAAGAATTATGAGTGAGCTACCTACTTCGTTAGATAATTTACATGAACGAATTGTACGGTTTAATTTGTCGCATGTAGAACAATTTGTAGAGGAATTAAAAGCTTTCATTATAGAAGAAAAAAGAAGACGGAATTTGCTACAAAAACGTCCAGGTGATTTATTTTTATTTTATGAAGGGGAACAAATTGTCGTTACAGAACAATTAGGAAACATTGCGATTACAAAGGAAACCTTCCCAGGTTCTCCGAGTTTAATAGAACAGCTCCACTCGGACGGCATGCAAATAGTGAAAGATTTACCAAAAGAGTTTATCATTATTGGTAAGTATAAAGGAATCGGAAAAGGTCGTGTGACAAACTTTTTTGAACAAATTAAAGCGATGCAATAAAAAAACTGGAAGGCGGTGGCAGCCTCCAGTTTTTATTTATCTTGAAACAAATATTGCATAATATCTTTTCGTGCTACAATGCCAATTAATTGGTTATCATCATCTAATACAGGAAGTCGCTTTATTTTATGATGTACGAGTAAATTTGCAGCCTTTTCAACGGTATCGTCTGGATGGATCGTAATAAGCTCCGTTGACATGATTTCATGTACGTATAACCCCATCGTCCTTTTCACATCTTCAAAAAACTTATTCGGGTTATCTAAATAAATAATTCCACCAAGAAACTCCAAATATGCAGGTGTTTGTACATCGGTTTTTCGACGAATTAAATCTCCTTCTGTCACAATGCCAACCAATGTGCCAGCATCATTTACAACTGGTAAGCCACTTAAACGGTTCGTCGATAAAATATGGGCACATGTTTCAATTGTTGCATCTTCTTGTACGGTTACCACATTTTTTGTCATAATTGTTTCTACAGTCATATGAATCTCTCCTAATGAAATATTATTGTACTTCCCTTGCATTCGTTTCATCGGCTTTTGAGTAGACGACCATCCGAGGGGATGGAATTTCAATGCCGTGTTCAAATAAATAGGCTTTTACATCTTTACGAATTAATCTTGCACCTTCCCATTGCATGACAGGAAATGTTTCAGCCCGAACACGCAATACATAGTTAGATAATTCTAATGCTGTTACACCTTGAATAAAAGGTTCATCTATAAAAACATCTGGATAATTGGTTTTAAATGTTGGTAAAATATGTTTGATCATGTTTTCAACTTTGACAATATTCGTTTCATAAGGAATATTAATTTCAACCATAGCATATCCATTGCTTGCAGAATAGTTTGTCACGATATTAATTTGTCCATTTGGAATCACATATGTTTGCCCATAAAAACTTCGTAATTTTGTCGATCTAAGACCAATTACTTCGACATCTCCTTCGATATCTCCTATTTCAATATAATCACCGACCGAAAATTGGTCTTCAAAAATAATAAAAAAACCGGCAATGACATCTTTTACAAGACTTTGTGCTCCAAAACCAATTGCAACACCTGCAATTCCAGCACCTGCCAACATTGTGCGAATAGGCACATCAAATATATCTAAAATCATTAGAACGACAATAAACAATAATACATAGGATAATATATTTTTGGATAAATTTTTTAATGTTTGCTCTCTACGATTTGATGTAAGACGAATAGGAATCGTCTTCTTATCTTTGAAAATAATATCAATAATCCGATACCCAATATTTCTAACGATAAATGCAAATAAAATAATGATTACAATTCTTAATAAGTTGGTGCCAATCCTAATCCATAATTCCTCGCCAACAATATATGAGTATAAATTTTCCCAAACAGATTCCATACGATCAATCATTTCCTTTAACATGTATTATTTATATATTTCCCTAAACATATACACTTAAAACGTGACTGGTGGAATACAATAAAAAGATTGTAATCATTCATATTTGATCTGTGTGTGTCAATGTTTGTAGTTAAATATGGACTTTATATTGCAAAGACCGCAATTTTTTCCAGTTTTTTTGTGTAGGTTAAATATTGTGGTGAGATAAATCGGTTTAATATATTCGTTAATTTTACATTTGCACCATAATAATATGCTTGCACGATTAATTTAGAACAATAGTTTTTCTCTTTATTTTTAATATCCGTATTTAAAATCCAATAATCTTTCACATTTCCTAAGTTTTCCGTCACCCATTTAGCGGCAGCTTGTGCACCAGATGGCGCACGTAGTAATGTGATTTTATCGCCTTTTCGGTGACGATTCCACATTTGATGGATGGTTAATGAATGTCCAGATGGTTTTCCAGGAATGGATTCTTTCACGAGATAATCTGAACCAATTATTACTGTATGACCGACATAATATGTGGAGCGGCCAATCGTTGAATATAAAATATCCCCTTGCTTCATTTCAATATTGCTATTAGGATAAAATAATGTCATGTTCGTAAACTCCCTTATGTTTTACCTTGTTCCTATCTTTTATTATATCAACTTCATTTAAAAATAGAATAAAAGTGTATGTTTGCATTTCTGATTAACATAATCGTGACTTTTGTATAGAAAAGTGATTAAATATGAAGTATAAAGGTAGTGATTTCATTTTGTGCTTTCTGTTTTTGGCGTTCTACGGTTTTAAATTAAGCTAATACATAGTCCATGCGAATACAAAAAAGCATAGTTTTTATAATGAAAAAGAATAGACGAATAATGAAGGTGATAATGATGAGTAATATGGATAAAATGATGACCCAATATAATACACGTAAAGCTATGTACGAACAATATACTACCTATTTAGAATCACTTTTAATCGCATTGATAGAAGAAAGTGACATTCATTATCATACAATTAGCGGGCGTACAAAATCAGAAAGAAGTTTATGTGAAAAGCTTAAAAAAGGTGGCCATAAATATAAAACATTAGACGATATAACAGATATTGTCGGAGTGAGAATCGTGACTCATTTTGCTAGTGATGTTAGTGAGATAGCCGAATTAATTGAAAGGGAGTTTCAGATTGACCGTGAAAATAGTGTAGATAAACGGAAACAGATGGAAGTAAATCAATTTGGATATATGTCGCTTCACTATGTAGCAGAATTAGATCCCAAAGGTTTAGATAGTAATGAATATGAGGATATAACAGGTGTAAAAGCAGAAATTCAAATTTGTTCGATATTACAACATGCATGGGCAGAAATAGAACATGACTTCGGATATAAGGTGGAGAAACAAGTGCCATGGGAAGTAAGAAGAGCCTTTTCGCGTATTGCCAGTTTGCTCGAAACCGCCGACTTAGAATTTGATCGTATCCGAAATAGGATGAAAGAAGACGTGAAAAAAGAAGATGAATAAAGGTTAAGACAGAAGCAAGTTGTATCTCTGTCTTAATCTTTTTTTATGCATTTATGTGAAAATCCCTGGGACTTGCAAGAATATGATGTGAACTTGCAAGAATCCGGTGCGAAGTTGCAAGAATCTGATGTGAAGTTGCAAGAATATGATGTGAAGTTGCAAGAATATGATGTGAAGTTGCAAGAATACGATGTGAAGTTGCAAGAATATAGTGCGAAGTTGCAAGAATACAGTGTGCAGTTGCAAGAATGCAGTGTGAAGTTGCAAGAATATAATGTGAAGTTGCAAGAATACAGTGTGCAGTTGCAAGAATACCGGTCGAAGTTGCAAGAATACAGTGTGAAGTTGCAAGAATATAGTGTGAAGTTGCAAGAATCCAACCCAAAGTTGCAAGAATCCAACTCCAAATTCGCATGAATGCAACCGTAAAGCTCAATTATTTCCTACATAAAATATTTTGGTGTAAAGATATTTTGTCGATCTAGTAAGAGGAAACAAAAATCAAATCCAGGAATAGATAAGAAATCAGCTAATAGATGATTCGTGTGGGATTTGATGTTTCCTTGCTAGTAATTTATAACCTAGCGAACCTTTCAAATACTCCTTGATAATTTTTAATTTAAATTCTTCACTATATTTAACTATATAAAACACCCCTAAAATTAGATTTTCTATTTCTAACTTTAGGGGTGTAGTACCACACTGGTGGTTTTGATTTATTGTATGTATTTATTTGTCGAGACGGTCTAATTTTTCATTAATTTTATTCAATGATTCGTGCATTTTGAAGAAGATAATTAATAATTCACAGTACACACGAGTCAGTAAAGCACCAATAACGATAGTTGCAAGACCACCGATAAAAACGATAAATCCTTCGCCACCGCTACCATATCCGCTAAACATAATTGCTAAACCAGAGAAAATTGAAATAAGACCAAAAATTGCAGAAGCAATTAATCCAATCCAAAAAATAACTTTAATAATAACCGGAGTAATCATACTATCGAAGCTAACGAATTTTTTAAAGTTCATAATATTCCCTCCCTTCTTAACAGTAAATCTTAACAACATCAAAACGGTACGTCAACCTATTTTTGGGAAGATAGGAAGAAGTTCCCGTCTCTAAATGAACGATGAGATACCATAGGAAATAGTTTCATTATTCGTTATAATATAATGTAGGGTAGAAAGACGAGGTGGAGAACCATGCGTGTAGCAAACAGTATTGTACATCATAAAAAATTAATAGTTATTATTTTTTTTATATTAATGGTCATTAGTATCATTGCCCAGTTCTTTGTCTCGGTAAATTATAATATGACGGATTATTTGCCAGAGGACTCACCTTCCACGGAGGCTCTGCAAGTGATGGAAGATGAATTTGCAACTTCGATGACGAATGCTTATGTCATGGTAGAAGATGTGACTTTAATGGAAGCATTAGAAGTAAAAGAGAAGTTGAACGCTATAGATGGTATTTCAGATGTGCTTTGGTTAGATGATGTGACAGATATAAAAGTGCCACTGGAATACTTAGAGGAAGAAATGGTGGAGACGTATTATAAAGATGGGGCAGCCTTGTTTGCATTTACTGTTCGAAATGGGGATGAGGTTGCTGTTACAGATGAAGTATATGAGGTTATCGGTAAGGATGGTGCATTAACAGGTGAAGCATTATCCACCGCGACACAGCAAAAAATGGCTTTTTCTGAAACGATGTATGCCGCAGGATTACTTATTCCTATCATTATTATTATTTTAATTATGTCGACGAATTCGTGGATCGAACCATTATTTTTCTTAACAGCAATCGGGGTATCTGTTTTAATTAATTTAGGTACGAATATCTTTTTAGGAGAAATATCGTTCGTCACACAGTCTGTTGCACCAATTTTACAATTAGCTGTATCACTCGATTATGCCATATTTTTATTACATAGTTTTAGTGATTACCGTAGAGAAATTGAAGATCCGAAAGAGGCTATGCAACTTGCAATGAAGCGATCGTTTCCCGCAATTATTGCAAGTGCCTCCACGACATTTTTCGGATTTATTGCACTATCATTTATGAATTTTGAAATTGGTTCTGATTTAGGGTTGAATTTAGTAAAAGGTATTTTATTAAGTTTTATAAGTGTCATGGTGTTTTTACCTGCATTGACGTTAATGTTCTATCAGTGGATCGATAAAACGAAACACCGTCCATTTATCCCAGACTTTTCCAAAATAGGCCCTTTTGTCATGCGTGTAAAAGTACCAGTATTCCTTCTCGTTGTCATATTACTCGTGCCAACTTTTTTAGCGCAAAGTAAAACAGAGTTTATTTATGGGGTCGGGGAACAAGAAGAAGGGACACGTGAAAGTGTAGATGCTGAAAAAATAGAAGCGATATTTGGAAAAAATACAGAGATTGTTATTCTCGTACCAAAAGGGAATGTCGCAAAGGAAAATGCATTAGTTAAGTCACTTTCAGAATTCCCTGCAGTGAATAGTACGGTTTCGTATGTCAATATTGTCAGTGCTGTCATCCCGCCGGAATTTTTAGAGGAAGAAGAATTAGAGAACTTCTATAGTGATAATTACAGCCGAATTATTTTACATACGAATTCAGAAGAAGAAGGATATAAAGCGTTTCAACTGATTGAAGACGTACAGAAAAAGGTAGAAAATTATTATGGAGACAATTTTTATATGTTAGGTGAAAGTGTGACATTATTTGATATGAAAAACGTCGTTCAAAAAGATAATACACTCGTTAATATTTTAACGGTTGTAACGATTGCATTAGTGTTACTCATTACTTTTAAGTCGATATCATTGCCTATCGTTTTATTATTAACGATTCAAGCATCTGTTTGGATAAATTTATCTGTCCCATATTTAACGAATTCTGCACTCGTATTTATTGGGTATTTGATCGTCAGTACGGTGCAACTTGCGGCGACAGTTGACTACGCAATTTTATTAACGGTGGAGTATCGAGAAAATCGCCAACATATGCATGCCGTACATGCTGTCAAGAAAACATTAAATGAAAAAACGTTTGCAATCATTATTTCAGCATCTATTTTATCAAGTGTTGGATTCATTTTATGGTTAACATCATCCAACCCGATTGTCTCTTCCATCGGTCTATTATTAGGCCGTGGTGCATTGTTGGCATTTTTAATGGTATTATTTTTCTTGCCAGCTATGTTAGTTATGTTTGATCCAGTCATTAAACGTACGACATTAAAAGCTAATTTTTATGAAACGAATAAGGGGGAACAGAAAGATGTATAAAAAATTAATCGTTATTTTAAGTGTTACGATCATCTTTTTGCAAGCCCCATTTCATGTGATGGCAAAAGAATCATCGTTACCAAAAGATGAAGTTGTTTATGCGGTTTTACATGAAGATGGTCATTATGAGCAACTATATGTTGTGAATAAGTTTCAATTGAATGATGGTGGAACATTTACAGATCATGGTGCATATGAATCTGTTAAAAATTTAACGAATTTAGAAGAGATCAACGTAGAGGATGGATTAGTAACGTTTACAGGAGATGAAGGTGTTTTTCATTATGAGGGATTGTTGCAAGATGTCGCATTGCCATGGGAATTTCAAGTAACGTATTATTTGGATGGCGAAAAAGTGGAACCGACTCAATTAGCTGGGAAAACAGGACATGTAAAAATGACATTAACGTCCAAACGTAATAAAGCTGGAGAGGAAACATTTTTTAATCATTATATATTACAAATCGGTGCCAATTTTCCTATGGAGAAAACGGACGATTTAAAAGCAAAAAAAGGAATGATAGCAAATGCTGGTGACGAATATCAAGTAACATTTACAGTGATGCCAGAGGAAGAAGCGGAACTTATAGTAGAAGCAGACGTAACGGATTTCCAATTTGGAGGATTTGAAATAAATGCGGTCCCTTCATTTATCGATGTAGAAGAGCCAGATGTAGACGAAATGGCAGGGGATATGAATACATTACAAAAAGCAATTCGGGAAATTAATAATGGAGTACTTCAATTACGAAATGGGTTAAGTGAGTTCCGAGGTGGAGCGAATGAATTATATAATGGTTCAGCTTCTTATAAGGAAGGAATAGACACATTAGCAAATGAAGTGAGTGGAGCTACTGCACAATTAGACGAGGCTTTTAGTCAAGTGGATGAAGCTTTCAAAAGTTTTGATGGGATGTCTACGGAAGAAGTGGACACCATTATGTCGATGTTAGATAATGTACCGCAAGGATTTGAACAAATAAAAAGCGAGATACAGGCGATTAAAGATGATTATATGAAAGCAAATGACGTATTAAAGGAGGCAGTCGAGAAGTTACCAAATGATACGTTGACAAAGGAACAAATCGAAGCCTTAAAAAATAGTGATGTAGATGAAGAAACAATAAATGTTTTACTACAATCATATGAAGCAACAAAGGAAATGAAAGACGCTTATGATGAAGTGGGAGCTTACAATGATCAAGTTGTCGAATTGTTTGATACATTGCTTACACAAATTGATGAGATGATGGATGTTGTCGCTGATTTTAACGATGTAATGGAAAACCTTACAGATGCATCAGATGTTATAACAGATATTTCTTCAATAACCGAACAATATGAACAATTTCGCGACGGGATTACAGAAATGACAAACGGAATTAGTACGTTAGCAACCGCATATGGCGAGATTCATACAGGAATTGGGGAGCTTGCATCAGGTTCTAAAGAATTGGAAAATGGTGCAGCAACATTGTATGATGGTACGAGTGAATTGAAAAAAGGAACAGATCAATTGCCAGATAAATTAAAAGAAGAAATCGATGCGCTAATGGAAAAATATGACAAATCTGATTTTGATATGGTTTCATTCGTTTCAGATAAAAATGAACAAGTAGAGATGGTACAATTCGTTATGAAAACTGAACCGATCGAAACGGAAGAAGAACCGGTCGAAGAGGAAGAAGAAGACGAAAAAACGATGTGGCAACGATTTTTAGATCTGTTTTCATGGCTTAAATTTTGGTAAGTATAGGGGAGAATCATTTTGAATAAAAAAGATATTCAACATTTTCGAAAACATTTAAAAACAAATAGTGAATTATTATCCATTGATCATATATATTCTGCATATGTGATGAAAGAATCGAGTGAAGTTTATCATGAACAGTTGATGAGTTTCGATTTATTAGAGGAGGAGCAAAAGGAATTATTTTTAAATAATTTTAAAAAGTTACTATCGGGACAATTAGATGAAAAAATGTTCGTTTTAAAATTTCAACGGGATGGGGAAGCAGAGCAGCGAAGCGAAGAAATTTTATATGATGCTTTAACGAGTGAGGATCAACAATCTTGGCAAGCAGAAATTAGTTTATTAGTAGATAAAATGTTCCAAGAACGCCATTATGAAACAGATGTCGTCGTAACATTCATTCGTGGTAATTATTTAAAACCAGGAAACAAAGGTTATGAAGATCGTGAGGAAGCGGAAACAGATATCATGCATAAACATGGATTTATTATGTGTACCATTAATAAAACACAAATGCCAAAAAGTGAATTGCTTTTTGATTATGTAGAAAAGGAATTTAAATATAATGTGATGATTGATCCGATCATTAATTTAAAAGCACCATTGTCTGGCTTTTTATATCCGACTTTTACAGAAGGTGTCTCTAATGTAAATCGCGTATTATATGGTGCAGAGAAAAAGTTTAAAATTGATGATTATTTTGTGGAACATGTATTAAATGCAGAGGATACAATGACAGCAGAAGACGATAAAATTGTTTTTGAGGAAGTCGTTAATCAACTTGCAGCAGAACAGTTAGACACGTCTACATTATCGAAAATGTATGAAGAGATTTATCAAGTTATTGAGTACCATGACGAGGAAGAAGAGACGGACCCGACATTAGATTTTCGGGATGTAGAAGAAGTATTAAAAAAGAGTGGGGTGGAAGTTGAATCAACTGAAGCAGTTCGTACGGCATTCGAAACAGTCGCACAAGATTCACGGATCGAATTAAAAGCAGCAAATGTCGTACCGAAAGCAACTTCCAAATCGATAAAAATAAAAACTAAGGTAGCAGATGTTGCGATTCGGCCACAAGATTTAAAATATGTTCGTCAAGTAAAAATGGACGGCAAACTTTGTTTAATGATTGAAGTGGAAGAGAATACGATGATTGAAGGATTTGAAATGATTCCAGAAGCATTGTTTAAACAAGATTAACCTGAAAATAGATAGAATATGGTTAGGACAATTCGGTAAACAGACAATGATAGGTCATAAACGTTTCGTTACGGTTTCGAATGGTTCTAACCATTTTTTATGGTTCTTTACATGCCTTTTTTGCTAATTGATCCGCATGCGTGTTTTGATTACTTGCAATCCATTTGATGAAAAATAATGGAAAGGTTTGAGAGAGGTTGTTAATATTTTTCATATACGTTTCAAATTGTTTGTTTTTGACATAATTTTTATCGATTGCATCTACGACAATTTGGCTATCCGTGCGAAAAGATAAAATATCATCTGGATATTTTTCTACACAAATTTCCAATGCTTTTTGTACTGCATAAAACTCTGCTTCGTGATTAGAGCAATAAGGAATGGTGGAAGAAAATTCATTATGTTCGTGTCCGTTTTTAATATAAATTCCGATACTACTACATTGCGTTATTTCATTTGTTGATCCATCTGTATATACTTCTATCATGTGAACGGAACCCCTTTCGACTTTATTGTAACATACAAAAAGCCTCGACATTGAATCGAGACTTTTGCCTGGACATGGTTGTTCGTTGAAATAGCGTTTATGTGTACATACCATTCGTTGTGACCGCAGAAGTGTTTATGATACAGTTACTTTTGATGATATTAATCGTTTTACTTCATCTGCATTTTGCATGGCTAAAGCTTGATGAACGACGTCTTTCATTGTACCGACGTCTGTCTCTTGGAAAAACTGTCGCATATCGAGTATTTTAGATGGAGGCATAGATAATTCTTCCACCCCAAGTCCAAGTAATAACGAAGCAACTTCTTTATTACTTGCTAAATCTCCACAAACACTCACCTTTATTTGTTCTTTTCTACCAGCTTCCACAATCATTTTAATAAAGCGTAAAATTGCTGGATGATATGGTTGGTATAAATGAGCGACCGTTTCATTCATCCGATCCGCAGCAAATGTATATTGAATTAAGTCATTCGTTCCGATACTAAAGAAATCTACCTCTTTGGCAAAATGTTCCGCCATGATCGCTGCTGCAGGTGTTTCCACCATCATGCCTATTTTTATATGATTACTCACAGCATGTCCATTTTGTTTTAATAATATCTTTTGTTCCTCTAGTAGTTCCTTTACTTCTTGCAATTCTTCTAACGTAGAAATCATCGGAAACATAATGTGTAAATTTCCGTATACACTTGCACGAAGGAGGGCACGTAATTGTGTTTTAAATATTTGTTGTTCTGATAAGGAAAGACGAATAGCTCGTAAGCCTAAAAATGGATTCGCCTCTTTCGGTAAATCCCAATAATCTAATTGTTTATCTCCACCAATATCTAACGTCCGAATGACGACAGGAACATCCCCCATATTTTCTAACACGGTTTTATAGGAATGAAAGGACTTGTCTTCCGATGGAAAATGATTGGAATTCATATAGGCAAACTCTGTACGAAAAAGTCCAATTCCTTCTGCCCCATTTTCAATGACGTGTTCCACATCGGCACTCGAAGCAATATTCGCTAAAAGTGTAATGTTTTTTCCATCGGCAGTTGTTGTCGGTTCATCTCTTAATGCTAATAATGCTCGCTTCTTATTTTCTAATTGTTGGACCACTTGTTCATATTCTTGAATCGTCTCTTTCGTCGGATTCACATGTACGATTCCTTTTAAACCATCAACAATTAAAAAATCATCCTGTTTGACGTTCTGTAATGCATCCTGTGCACCACCTATTGCAGGAATACCTTGAGTGTGAGCAATAATTGCAGCATGAGAATGTCTGCCACCTTCTACGGTAATGAATCCTTGAACAAATTTACGATCTGCAAGGGCAATATGAGAAGGTGTTATTTCCCGGGCAATTAAAATTACGTCTTCTTTAATTTCGTTGACTGTGATCGTTTTTTCGTTTAATAAATAGGATAAAAGTCTGTTACTTACATCACGAATATCTGTAATTCGTTCTTTCATATATTCATCATCAATTTGTTCAAATAATGCAATATATTGTTCAATCGTTTCTTCTAACGCCCATGCCGCGTTTTGTTTTTCATGAATAATTAATTGTTCGACCGCTCGAATCATGTCTGGGTCTTTTAACAGAAGTTGGTGGGCATCAAAAATAGTAGCATTTTCTTCCCCTTGTTCTTCAGAAATTTTCTTTCGTAAATGAACTATGTCTGCGATGGATTGTTCTAAAGCTTTATTAAATTTTTTTAATTCAAATTCTACATCTTCTATAGATTCGTGTGTCACTATATAAGATGGTTCATTTAAAATGAATGCACGTCCAAATGCTAAACCAGTTGATGCAATAATACCTTTGAAAGAAGGTTTCATATCGTTGTACACCCTTCCTCGTTTGAAGTTAATTTTTGCTCCTTCTCACAAATACCATTTTACCATAAAAGGTTGTTTTATTATGAAAATTCGTACATAAAATGGTCGCCGTACATTTTTGGGCTGAATGATATGTGATCGTCGAAGTTAACTCAAGTTTATCATGTATATAAATAGGGTGTACAAATTTTGATTTTACATTAGTTAATTCCCATCCTTTTTCTAATAAAGGAGTACATAATGTAGAATGAATGGCTAAGATAAGCATGCCGTGTGCAATACGATCTTCGAATCCTTTTTCCTTGGCGGTTTTTATACAAAGATGTACTTTATTTTGGTCACCGGAAATATTTGCATAAGTAGTGACAAGGTTTTCCGTTACTATCAAATGCTGAACAATAGCGATTAATCTCAAGTTGGTTGCTCCTCATATAAAAGTGTTGTTTTCATCGTCATCTGTTTTATGCCATCTAATAAAACGGTTAATGTGTGATATAAAAAGAGTTGTTCGCGAATTCGTCTAACATTCGTGAGTTCCATCGAAATATCATAGGTTATGCCACAAATTAAAGGAAAGTCATAGGAGAAGTTTTGTTCGACTAAAATGACTGGATCATCGTTTGCGAGCCATGGGATCGAAAGTTTTTGCCAAAATAAACTAGCATATGTGTATGGAAGGGGAATCCCTTCATAACCGCACTTTATTGCATAGGCTTTATCTTTATATAATGCGGATGACTCCCCAATGAATGTACAATAGTTCGCAACATCTGTTTCAGATATACGTATTTTTTCGACTGGTGTTTTTAGCCCTTTTTTCCATTTATTCATCATATGGGTCCTTTGCAAATAATGTTGCCAGTCCTAAACCACCAGCGATACCTAGTGTTGCTAAAGCATATTTTGTATTTGTCCGTCCGATTTCCGTGCATAAACGACTAACTAAAATGGCACCAGATGCCCCATATGGATGTCCGAAAGCAATAGCACCACCAGATTTATTTAATGTCGTTTCTTTTATTTGTAATGCTTGCATCGAAGCGAGCACTTGAGAGGCAAATGCTTCGTTAAATTCAACTAGTCCTATTTCATCCATATGTATGTGGTGACGATGTAATAATTTTTTGACTGCGGGAACTGGACCGATACCGAGTATATTAGGGTCGACACCTGCACTCGTTGCATCAATGAAATGAAGTTTTGGTTGTAAGCCAAGTGTTTTCGCTTTTTCACTGGACATAATTAGTGCGATTGCTGCACCATCATTAATTGGACACGCGTTTCCCACTGTTACCGTTCCATCCTCAGAAAAAGCAGGTTTTAAACGACGTAAGAAGGAAAGAGATAATGTTTTTCTCGGCCCTTCATCGATTGTTTTACCGTGAATGGGTACAATTTCATCGGCAAAAACATTTTCTTCTTGCGCATGAATGGCTTTTTGGTGGCTCCAATATGCAAATTCATCTTGTGCTTCCCGTGATATGTGAAAAGCTTTAGCGACATTATCTGCGGCAACACCCATAGAAGGATCACCGATTTCTGGTGTGGAAAAAGGTGCCCGATCATATAACTGTGGCATCTCATATAAACTTTTCGGTTTTGCCATCCGCCAAGGTGCTAAACTGCTACTTTCTACACCACCAGCTAAATATATTTCTCCAGAACCTGCTTGTATAAGTCGACATGCATAATTAATTGCCTCTAGTCCTGAGCCACATTGGCGATCCATCGTTACAGCAGGGATGTCAACAGGTAAATTTGCATGTAATGCTGCAACCCTAGCGATATTTCCACCAGGCCCGATGGCATTTCCTATTATAACTTCGTCAATCGAATTTCGATCAATTTGATATGTTTCTATCATATGTTCCATAATCGGTGCTACTAGTTGTTCAGGTTCTAAGTGTTTGAACATTCCGCCTACTTTTCCGATGGCAGAACGTTTTACTGTAATAATAACAGGTCGTTTCATTACTGTACCTCTTTCGTTTTATTGTTACCTAATTCTGAACGGATAATTTTCCCCGTGTTTGTCCTTGGAAATGCTTCTACAATTACATATTTTTTCGGTCGTTTATATCTCGGTAATGTTTGTCGGCATAATTTTTTCACCGTAGAAACAATGGTTGAATCGTCACTACGTAGTTGAATATAAGCAACAACAATTTGTCCAAATTTCTCGTGTGGGACACCAACGACGACGGCTTGTTCTACTTGGTCATTAGAATGAATGACACGTTCGACTTCCTCTGGATAAATATTATGACCACCAGAAATAATCATATTATTTTCTCTACCGATTAAGGAAACATATCCATCATTGTCGATATATCCTAGGTCGCCAACACATATTCCGTATTCATTTTCTTCCAACTGATGGTCTGAAATATATTGTGTACATGCAAATGGACTTTTCACGAATACTTTACCAATTTCACCAAATTGTACGGGTTTTCCATCGTCATTACAAATAGTAACTGTTACGGAAGGAAAGGGTGTCCCAGTAACGGTTTGCTTTTCCTGATGCATACCTTCATTTTTATATGTAATATAACTTAATTCAGAAGCCCCATAGTATTCGAATAATAAACGATTAGGGTAAACGATTTTCGTCTGTTCGTACATTTTTGCTTGTAGCATGTCACCAGCAGAAATATATGTAATAGTACTCATGGTTGGTGGCATTTTTACTAAATCATATAACATGGATGGAACAACAAATATAACATCCACTGTTTCGGTTGTAATTTTTTCATATAAAACGGTTGCGTCAAATTGTTCCATCGCATAAAAAGTTGCTCCACGATGCAGTGCATAGGTTGCCATACATAATGATAAAGAATGGGTTAATGGTCCGGGAGCACTGATCGATTTGGTCGAGTCGATAGGAAAGACTTCCTCCATCTCCTCGAAACTCAAAAGCCATGAGCGATGTGTACGAACGAAAAACTTCGGATTTCCTGAGGTACCCGAAGTTTGTCCAATATAAAATAAATCATCTTCTTTTGGTTCATATTGTGTAGGATATGGATGGGATAAGGAAACATCATGTATATCCTCTAATGATAAAATGTTTTCTTTACAAAATAAAAATTTATTAGGGCGGTTCGTAACAATAAATCTAGGTTGAATCGTATGAATCGCTTTTTGAATAGAAATATTTGTTTGTTGTTGATGAATTGGAAGTACCATCCAACCGATGGTAATTGCAGCAAAATATGTTTGGAAAAATGCAATCGGTTCATCCATATAAAGTGCTATTTTCTCTTGCTTCTTTGTTGATTGTTGCAATAGGATTTGTTGAATTTTTCTTATGTTTAGACTGAGTTCTCCATAGGTAAGTTGTGTTGTCGTTGTTGCAATCGCAATTTTATTTGGATCGATTTTTGTTTGATCATGTACATGGCATCCAATATAATTCATTTACGATGCAACCTTTTTTGGTACTTGTTCCTTTATCGGGTACACTTGATATAATTTTACCGTTACAAATGCAGCGACGACAGCTTTAATCGTGTCACCAGGGAAAAATGCTAAAGAAGATAATGCGGTTGCTAACCAAGGTGTTTCGGCTGTAATCGATAAATATGTAACACCTAAAACGTTCATTAAAACGACTCCAAATAGAAAATTAATGATAATTAACTTCCATACTTTTAAAGATGGAGCAATCTTTTCCGTAGCATATCCGATGAAAAAAGCGACGATTGGAAATCCTAAAATATACCCACCACTAGGTCCAAATAAAACGCCTAAACCACCGCGACCTCCGGCTAATAATGGCGCACCAGCAGCGATTAAAGCAATGAATATAAACATCGCAATGCCTCCGTGTCGTGCACCTAATACTGCACCAGCAAGAATTACCCCAAATGTTTGCAAAGTAATTGGGATGGGTAAAAATGGAATCGGAATCGGTGGGAACAACCCTAATACTGCCACAATAGCAACAAATAAAGATATGAACATCATATTTCTTAAACGCATGATACAATCTCCTTTTAAAATTGATATATATACAATAATAAAAATTACGAACAGTGTCAACCTTATGTTGTTACGGGTGACGTAATATGTGAGAATAGATTTGTTTTTCGCATCGTTTTATACGAAATTTTGTTATAATAAAGGCAAGAAATATGATTGAGGTGAATAAGTTGGCAAGTTTTTCATATGAGATTATTGAAACGATTGCGGTTTTGTCAGAGGGATCAAAAGGATGGAAAAAAGAATTAAATTTAATTAGTTGGAATGGACGAGATCCAAAATATGATATTCGCGACTGGTCAGAAAACCACGAGAAAATGGGAAAAGGGATAACTTTATCTAAAGAAGAAGTTCAAACATTATTAAATGCGTTAAATGAATCAAATTATTTCTAAAAAACGTATTCCAATTAGTTGAAAAGGTAAATTAAAAAAGCGTATGATAGTGTTAGTTTTAACATTTAAATTGGACGATAGAGGAGAATGACCGTTGAAAATAGGAATTGACCAAATTGGGTTTTATACACCACAATATTTTGTAGACATGAATGATTTAGCCGAATCAAGAGGTGTTGAACCTGCAAAATTTACCATTGGTATTGGACAAAGTGAAATGGCTGTTGCGCCATTAACACAAGATCCTGTGACATTAGCTGCAAATGCAGCATTAACATTTTTAGATGATGAGATGAGACAGCATATTGATTTAGTGTTATTTGGGACGGAAACAGGTATTGATCAATCAAAATCTGCTGGAGTTTATGTACATGAATTATTAGATATTCAACCATATGCTCGTACAGTTGAAATGAAACAGGCATGTTATAGTGCGACAGCTGCATTGCAACTTGCTAAAGGGCATATTGCATTAAATCCAAATAGTAAAGTACTAGTTTTAGCATCAGACATTGCACGATATGGTTTAAGTACTGCTGGTGAAGTAACTCAAGGTGCGGGGGCAGTTGCAATGTTAATTAGTGCAAACCCGCGTATTTTATCATTAGAAAATGATAGTGCATATGTAACGAAAGATATTATGGACTTTTGGCGTCCAAACTATTCATCATATGCGTATGTAGATGGAAAATATTCCAACGACCAATATATTTCATTTTTCAATGAAGTATGGGAGCAATATAAAGAAAAATCAAATCGATCATTGGATGATTTCGCTGCATTATGTTTCCACTTACCTTACACAAAAATGGGGTTAAAAGCATTACGTACGATTTTAGATGAAACGTCTGAAGCGAATCAAGATCGTTTACAACAATTATATGAACATAGTACGACATATGGTCGTAAAATCGGAAACATTTACACAGCTTCATTATATTTAGGACTAATTTCATTATTAGAAAATAGTGAGACATTACAAGCTGGGGACCGTGTCGGTTTATTCAGCTATGGTTCTGGTGCTGTTGGTGAATTTTTCACTGGCATTTTAGAAGAAGGATATGAAGAAGCATTGCAAAAAGATGCACATAGAGACATTTTTGCACAACGTAAAAAAATATCTGTTGCACAATATGAGGAAGTGTTTACAGAACAATTACCGGAAGATGGCTCCGAAATAACATTATCGAATGAAAATGATCCAGCGCCGACTTACGTAAGTGGCATGAAAGATCATATGCGATTATATACTCGTAAATAAATGAATGAAAAGGTGGACGGAAAATATTGTTCACCTTTTTTCTTTTAGGAAGGAATGACACCGTGTGAAAAGAATTTTTCAATTAAGTATGGCACTGCTTTTATCTATGTCATTATTATATGGATGTAGTGCACTAGATGAATTATTAAGTGATACAAATGAGACGAATATCGTACAAGATGTTACACCAATCGATGCATTAGAACATACAGATAATTTTCGTCCAAATGCACTTGCACATATTTTAGAAGGAGAATTGAACCGAAAAGGACAAGCAGTAGGGTTCCATTACGATCATCTTCCTTCTAAAAAAGGGGAGATTTTAGAAGGGACAAAAACAGATAGTGATGAACATGGTGTATATGAGGCAGAAGTGATGGTAGAAGACGTGGAAAAACAATCAAATAAGGGGAAATCAACTTTTTTTCCAGATGATTGGGACTCCCAAGAAGTAGTGGATGCAATTAACGAAGCCTATGACGAACGTGAATTTATACAAGGGAATACATACGAAGGATTAACAGAAGAAGGAATCATTATTCAAATGTATTTAGATGATAACGAAAAAATTATTTCAGCATTCCCAGTTTATGAAGGGTAGGGAGTAATCATGTATCATTTTCAGGAATTGACGTTACAACGATCTGGTATCGAAAAAAAACGTTTAGTTATACAATTTGAAGATGAAAGTATGGCGATTGTAGCGCAGTTTTTAATGACAGAAGTTGGTAGTAATGGAGCGACTTTTATAGATAAAATGGTTTCCGTTGAAAAAGAACAAATTCCTAAATTCGAAGGAACTGGCAATCTTTTCGCGTGGCATGTGACGAAGGAAACATCTGTTATTGAAGATGTATATTATGATGCCGAAGAACAAATTGGTTATAAACCTATCGAATTGAAAACAACGGATTTAAAAGAGTTCATAACGGTTTGGACAAAAACGTATGAGGCATGGAAAAATGGAGCGTCCATATAAGGGATTATTGAAAATAATGGAGGAATAATCAATGAACCAATTACAGAAATTACGCTGTCAATCTTGTAAAATGGAGAGAAAAAAGAGAAATCCTCCTTTATGTCGTTGCCAAAATTGTGTTTTGGACACTATTTGATGATTGCTGGAATTATCTATATTTTAATTTTGCAGCTGTTTTTCATATAGAAAAAGGAAGTTTCGCCTAGGGAAAATGCAATTTTGGTACATTTTTCACTCCTAAAAGCGAACTTCCTTTTTTTCGCAATTTTTTATTTTTGATACACTAGTAAGAAGGAGAAACAATAAAAGGAGTGATGATATTGAAAATCTTTCATACGGCAGATTGGCATTTAGGAAAAATTTTGCAAGGTGTTCATTTAACAGAGGATCAATCTGTCGTTATTGCTGATTTTATTTCGCAAGTAAAAAAGGAAAAACCAGATTGTATTATTATTGCGGGGGATTTATATGATCGTGCAGTTCCACCACCAGAAGCAGTGCAACTATTGAATGATACGCTACATACATTAGTCATTGAGTTAGAGGTACCTGTTATTGCGATTGCTGGTAACCATGATAGTCCAAGTCGATTACAATTTGGTAGTGGGCTAATGAGGGAACAAGGGTTATATATTGTTGGTCAATATGCACTTGAACAGGAGCCGGTCATTTTACGAGATGAGATGGGAGAAGTTCATTTTCATCTTGTTCCGTATATGGAACCAAGTACGGTTCGCCATTTATTAAAAGATGACAATATTGTCTCACACGATGATGCAATGAAGGCGATTATTACACATTTGAAACCGATGATGGATGAGAAGGCGCGTCATGTTTTTGTCGGTCATGCATTTGTGACACCTTATGGAGAAAAAGAAGAAAATACAAGTGATGCTGAAAAACCTTTATCGATAGGTGGAGCAGAATATGTCAATGCTGCTCATTTTGACATATTTCATTATACGGCTTTAGGGCATTTACACCAGGCCCATTATGTAAAAGATGAGCATATTCGATATGCAGGTTCCCCATACAAATACTCTATTTCTGAAGAACATCATAAAAAAGGATTTTATGTTGTTGAATTGGATGAAAATGGAGTAGCAAATATTGATAAGCGACCACTCGAAGCGGAAAAAGATATAAGAAAAGTGGAAGCTTCCATGGCTGAAATTTTGAAAATGGAAGTAAGTGAAGACTATATTTTTGTTACTTTAACAGATGAAACACCTGTGTTGTCACCGATGGAGAAGATTCGTACGGTTTTTCCAAATGCGATGCATGTAGAACGAAAATATTTTGATATTTCAACTTTACATAGTGAGGAACCATCAGATAAAAAACGAACAGAAATGTCTGATCAGGCATTATTTGAAGCATTTTATCGTGAGGTGACAGGCAAAGAGGTAAATGATCAGGCGAAGGAAGTTTTTACAGATTTACTGGAAGCATATGTAAAACAGTCGAGAGAAATATAAGGGGGGAGTTTGTATGCGTCCATTAAAAATAGAAATGTCCGCGTTCGGTCCTTATAAAGAGAAAGAGAGTATTGATTTTTCACAATTGGCACAACACCAATTATTTGTCATATCTGGACCTACTGGTGCGGGAAAAACAACGATTTTTGATGCTATTTGTTTTGCATTATATGGATCTGCAAGTGGATCAGATAGGCAAAATATTTCGATGTTACGTAGTCATTTTGCTGACGATGATGTACATACGTCCGTTACATTTATTTTTCGTCTCCGTGAGAAAACATATCGTGTATTCCGCCAACTCGGTCATAAAAAGGCTGGAAATAAAACGGCAACAGGAGAAAAATATGAGTTATATGAAATTTTAGCAGATCATACAGAAGTTCCTGCTGTTGAGCGACAAATTGTGACTGAAATTAATAAAAAATTGGAGCAATTAATCGGATTAACAGAAGACCAATTTAAACAAATTGTTATGTTGCCACAAGGGGAATTTCGTAAACTACTAACATCAGAAACCGAAAATAAGGAAGCAATTTTGCGACGTCTATTTAAAACAGAAAAATATAAACAGTTTAATCTTCTTTTACAAGAAAAACGTAATGATTTATTACGGCAATTTACGGAAGAAAAAAAGATGTTAGATCATTTTATGGATCAAGTGACGGCTGTAACGGAAGTACGGGAAGGTTCCTCTTTAGCATGGTTACTACAACAAGAAACATATAATAGTGGACAAGTTGTAGAGGCGTTGCTTTCTGAATGGGAATTTTTATGTGAAAAAGAACGTACAGAAAAACAGGCATATGAAACGGCACAACAATCGTATGAGAAACAATTAGCTGTTTTAAATGAAAGCATCAATTTGAATGAAAAATTTGTCGAAAAAGAACAGAAAGAAGCTAGTTTACAGCAATTGCTAAAGCAAACAGATAATTATAAACAAAAAGAAACAGTATTAGAAGCTGCAAACGAAGCAGCGAAAATTATGCCTTATGAGGCACAATTAAAAGAACGAAAAACAGAATTAACGACCTATACAATAAAACAAAAGGAACTGGAAGAACAAACTGTTCATGTGAAAAAGCTATATGAACAAGCGGTGGAAGTGTATGAGAAAGAAGTCATGCAAGAAGGAGAGAGAGAAAAACTAAAACGTGAAGTAGAACGTTTAGAATCCTTTTTGCCAATTGTCGAGCAAATGGCGATGAAAGAAAAGAAACTAGAAGAGCAACGGAAACAAATCGAGCAAAATCGTGCAACAGTGGAAGAAATAAAAAAGAAAATAAGTGAAAACGAACGACAATTAAATGAGAAAAAACATGCCATTGAGACAGCTGAAACACAATTAAAGTCGTTAGGAAAAATAGAAGAAAAACTACATGCCTTACGGGAAAAATATCATGTAGTGAATGAATTTCACAAAATTCATGATCAAGCAATGGAAAGTAAAGGAAAGTTAAATCGAGCACAAACCATTTTTAAAGAAGAAAAAGAAAAGTATCATCAGCTTGAATCAACTTGGTTTAACCAACAAGCATTCGTTTTAGCATCCCATTTACATGATGGGGAAGCATGTCCAGTATGCGGAAGTAGTGAACATCCGAATAAAGCAACGAATCATGGAGCATCTATTACGAAAGAGCAAATAGAAGAAAAGAAACAATTCATGGAAAAATTGGAGCAACGTCTCAGAAAAATAGAACAAGATCATTTTGAGTTAGAAGGAACTTGGAAAATGTATAAGCAAAAAATGGATGAATACGAATTATCCATGAAACATTTAGATGAGACGAAGTCGACCATTAAGCAAGAAGGCCAACAATTAAAAGATACAATCGAACAATTAAAATTACTCGAAAAAGAGTATGAAACGAATCGTAAAGCGATTAGGAAATTAGAAGAGGATATAAACGTACAACGCAAGAAAAAAGAAGAATTGGATCAACAGTATGCAGAGGAAAATGCGACATATCGCTCGGAATCTTCTTTATTTATAGCCGATAAAAGGGAAATTCCAGAAGAAATTCAACAAATGGACCGATTAACATCTTATTTACAAAAAACACGAACAACGTTAAAACAGAAAGAAGAACAGTTTAAACGAGCAGAAATGAATATGCGCGAAACAGAAAAAGAACATTTATCTGTCGAACAATCATTACAACATATGAAAGAAACGATTCAAACCGCACAAGAAAAGGTAACTGAGTTGGAAAAGACGTTCCAATCTCAATTAGCACAAGCTTCCTTTGAGACGGTAGAGGATTATGAAGCGGCAAAATTACAAGAAGATGATCGGAAGCAATTACAACAAGAAATCCGAGCATATTATGATCAAAAATCACTTGTTGAACATCAATTGGAAGAATTACATCATTTATTACAACATAAACAAAAAGTCGACACGAGCGCATTAAAAACAGAAGTAGAACAATTGAAAACAACTTATGAACATGCATTTGAAAAATTACAAAAGACGAAACATCAAACAGAACGTGTACATGAATTAAAAGGAAATATTGAGGAGTTATCAACACGTGTAAAAGGAATTGAGGAAGAGGTCGTAGTCGTAGAAGATGTGTACGATGCGCTTCGCGGACAAAATAATTTAAAAATATCGTTTGAACGTTATTTACAAATTGATTATTTAGATCAAATCACACAAGCTGCTAATGTACGTTTCCATTCTTTAACAAATGGACAATATTATTTAATTCGTAGTGACCGACAAGAAACACATGGAAGACAGAGTGGTTTAGCAATTGATGTATATGATGCATACACTGGCTTAACTCGAGATGTAAAAACATTATCTGGTGGGGAAAAATTTATCGCCTCTTTATGTTTAGCTTTAGGTATGTCTGATGTCATTCAAAGCTTCCAAGGTGGGGTATCAATTGAAACGATGTTTATTGACGAAGGATTTGGTTCATTGGATGATGAATCCTTACAAAAGGCAATCGATGCACTCGTACAACTGCAACAATCTGGTAGAATGATCGGTGTCATATCACATGTGGATGAGCTGAAATCTATCTTTCCAGCGATGTTAGAAGTAACAAAAACAAAAGAAGGGTATAGTAAAACTACATTTAAGATAAAATAAAAATAGTGGCAAAGTGTTAGTTTTAAAGAAGAAATAAATGAAACATTGATTGAAAGGAAAGTAGAGTGTAAGAGAGTGACGCCATATATAAAAGATTCATCGTATGAAATGAACGAAAAACGCATACGATGAATCTTTATGATTTATTTTTTTCTTACATCCCACATTGCTTTATCGACAAGTGTTACAGGCATCTCATTCGTTAAACCTTTACAAAGATTTTCGTAAGCTAATGATGCCATTTTGAATTCTGTTGCATATGTAGCAGAGCCAATATGTGGTAATGTGACAACATGATCCATTTTTAATAAAGGGTTGTCCGAGTCAACTGGTTCTGTTTCAAATACGTCTAAGCCAGCTGCGGCAATTTCCTTCGTCTCTAAAGCAGTAATTAAGTCTTTTTCTACAATCGTTTGACCACGTGAACCATTGATGAAAATAGCTGTATCCTTCATTAGTTGAAATTCCCGTAAACTTAATAATCCCTTCGTTTCTTCTGTTAATGGTGTCATTAAAACGACAAAGTCCGATTGTTGTAGGAGGTCGTCTAAAGAACAGTGTACAGCGCCAAATTTTTTCTCTGCTTCATATTTACGAGAACGAGTATGATAAAGTACATCCATATGAAAGCCATGATGAGCACGATTTGCAATAGCTTCCCCAATACGTCCCATCCCGATAATTCCAATCTTTTTATGGTGAACATCCATTCCATATAATTGTTCATACATATTTTTCTTCCATTTACCATCTTTGACGAGGCGGTCCATTTCCGGAATTCTTCTAGCCGTTGCAATGAGTAATCCAAAAATAACATCAGCAACCGTATCTGTAAGGACATCAGGTGTATTTGTCCCCATAACCTTGTATTGTTTCATCGCTTCGACATCAAAATTATTAAATCCAACTGAAATATTACAAACGATTTCTAAGTTTTTCGCTTCTTTTAGTAATGGTGTATCAATGGTAATACCATGCCCAATAATACCGTGGACATCTTTTACGGCAGCGTACAATTCTTCCTTTGTTGCTTCGTATGTTTTAATATAGGAAAGGTCAAATTGTTTTTCTAATTGATCGATAATAATTTGGTCTAATCTGTTTGCTATAAGTACTTTTTTCCGCATGATTCATCCTCCGTCCACTGTTTGTATAACTTTCTAAATATGTTGAAAACGCTCTATATAATAGTGTATATCGTATATGTAAGATTCGCAACCGTGTACGATTCATTGAAAATGGGCATTCTTATAGGTAATTCTCATAAATTTGTCGAATCTATAATATATGAATTTGCATTCGGGACATGATATAATGCAATGGTACAGTAAAACGCTATTTTATAATACTATGGTTGGAAAAGAAAGGGGAAAGAAACATGGCTCATTTACATATTACTGCTTGGGTTGTAGCTTTTATCTTATTATTTGTCGTTGTGAGCTTCTACAAGCAAGGAAAAAAACAAGGTAAAATTCTCCATATGATTTTACGCCTTGATTATTTACTTATTTTATATTCAGGTGGGAGTTTATTTGCCGAATATTCGGAAATAAGTGGAGAACTAATTATTAAAATTATTGCTGGATTGTTAGCTATTGTTGCAATGGAAATGATTACGGTTAAAACAAACAAACAAAAATCGACAAAAACATGGTGGATTGTATTTGTTGTAAGTGCATTAATTGCAATTATATTAGGATTCACTCGTTTACCATTAGGAATATTACCTTAAAAAATTGGGGTTGGGACATGTGTGTATGTACGTTTAGACGATATAAACACGGTGGCTCCCAACCTTTTTTATGAAAAATAAAGAAAATGGAGTGTCTGTTATGAAGCGATTATTCGTTTTATGTATCGTTCCTCTATTAGTTTTTACGATGATGCCTTTTCAAGTAAAAGCGGATGATAAAAGGACGATTCAAGATGAAATTATTTATGACCTTCTCGTAGACCGTTATAATAACGGCCGTCAAGCATCGAGTGATCAGGTTGATATTCATGATCCATATACGTATAATGGCGGGGATATTGATGGAATTACAAAGATGATTGATGATATTGAAGAAGGTGGATTTACAATGATATCTTTATCACCAGTAATGGAAAATGCTGTTGGTGGATATCATGGATATTGGGTAGAAGATTTTTATGAAGTGGAAGAAGAGTTTGGTTCAATGGAAGATATTCATGCATTAGTGGAAAAAGCACATGATTTAAGCATGAAAATTATGTTAGAAATACCTTTAAACTATGTGGCAAAATCAAGTCCATTAGTAGAAGAACATCCAGATTGGTTTAAAGAAGTAGAAGTAACCCCAGCATATGAAGCGACAGAATGGTTGGAAGAAGTTGTAGCCTTTGATCAATCAAATGAAGAAGTACAAGCATATTTACAAGATGTAGCATTATTTTGGATGGAAGAAGCGAACGTAGATGGTTTTCAATTTGCTCATGCAGATGAAACAGATGGGGATCTATTAGAAACTATTGCATTTGAATTGAAGAAAAAAGACCCGAATTTCTACCTTATTGCTACAACCTTACAAAATGATGGAGATGTCTCTCATTTACTTGAAAATGAACATTTAGATGCCATTGCAAACCAAGATTTTTATACCGTAGCAAATGAAGTGTTAACAAAGCCTGATGAACCTGTTTCGAAAGTATTCGAAGAAACGTCATTGACTAATGATATTCGTGATTTATTATATGTTGATAACTTAAATACTCCTCGTTTCTCTAATAACTTTGGAGATCAGGGGAGAAATCGCGTTACAACATGGCAAATTGCTTTAGCCTATTTATATTTAACTCCTGGAGTACCGATTGTGTATCAAGGTTCTGAAGTACCGATGTATGGACCGGGATATCCTGAAAATCAATATTTTGTAGATTATTCAAGTGCAGATCCAGATGTAAAAGATGTGTTTTCACAAATGGCTGCCATGCGTAAACAATACAAACAGTTTACCCATGGTGATATAGAGCACGTCGTGTCTGAGCAAGGAATGAGCTTATTTAAGCGAACGTATGATGATCGTTCGATTTATGTGGCGATTAATAATGATAGTGAATCACATACGGTAACAATTGATGAGATTGATGAAGAATTCCAATTACGTGGTTTAATCCATGATGATACGATTCGTGCAAACGATGAGGGTGAATTTTTAATTGGAATGGAAAGAGAATCGGCAGAAGTCTTTATCATTGAAGGACGAAAAGGATTTAACTGGGGATTTATTGGTTTTGTTGTAGGAGTATTTATTGTTTTTGGTGGAGTGATTATTATGTTATCCATTAAACAGAAAAAACGTGAACAACAAGCGAAAAAATAAAAAGGTTGCATATCAATGCAAAATGGTCATATTTATGGCCCTACAATATATGGTGCTGGTGGAAAAATCCACTGGCACCTTTTTTCTGTATAAAAATAGAAAACAAGTGAATTTCCCTTTGAACTAAGATTTTGTCTGCATAACATTTTATATATATTCTTCTTATCATTTATATTTTCTTATTTTAGGAAAAAATGGTGCTTTCCTTCAAACAAATTCATCCCATTTATTTAAATTATTTATTGACATATAATAGGTTGTGCTTTATTATAAATTATACAATTAACGTATTTAATTACGATATTCGGAAAAGTTAAATTTTACGTTAAATTGCAAAGTTGAATCTAAGGAGGTATACAATGGTTACTTGTTATTTGAAGTATGTGATCGATCCTTACAAGTTAGAGGAATTTGAAGAATATGGTAAAAGATGGATTCGATTAGTTACTAAATTTGGTGGTACACATCAAGGTTTGTTTCTACCGCATGAAAGCGCAAATAATATTGCCTATGCCTTATTTACTTTTCCAAGTTTAGCAGCATATGAAGAGTATCGGGTAAAAATGTCGTCGGATGAAGAATGCCAAGAGGCTTATAAATTCGCATTAGAAACTAAGTGTATTTTAAGTTATGAGAGGAGCTTTTTGCGTCCTGTGTTCGAGTGAGTGAAATCACAATTTATTATAATCTGATAGGTGCAACCCTCTATATTTTATTAATTTAGTTTGTAATGAAAGGGTTTTCAACTATCAATTGTAAAGTGATTGTACTTCTATAAGTAATAAAAGGTTCATAGTAGAGATGTATGATGTCTTTAAATAAAGGAGAAATTAAAATGAATAAAAATGTAGTGAAAGAATTACAAGGTGTAAGTGAAGCGACGAATGCTATGAGAATTGCATACTCTTTAAAGCGAAATGGTGTGAAGTATATTTTCGGACAAAGTAATCCTCCAACTGTTACGCTTGCTTGCGCAGATATCGGGATAGAACAAATTGGATATAGACAAGAGAATTCAGGAACATATATGGCACAAGCATTTGCAATGTGCACAAATACAACACCAGTGGTAACGGCTCAACATGGACCGGCAGCTACTTTATTGGTTGCAGGACTTGCAGAAGCTTATAAAGCTTCTTATCCAATTGTTGCACTTGTGGAAGATGTATCCAGAGACCAGGAAGAGAAAAATGCCTTTCAAGAAATTGACCACATTGAATTATTTAAAGGAGTTTCTAAATGGACTAAAAGAATACCAATTCAAGAAAGAATTGAAGATTATATCGACAACGCATTTAGAATAGCAACTAGTGGAAGACCAGGACCGACTGTTTTATTATTACCAAAAGATATTATTACTGACACAAAAGAATATGCGATTAATAAAAATAGAACTGAGAATTCAGGCGTGTTTCCTCTGGATAGAACGACAGCAAATGTATTAAAAATCGATGAAGCAGCAGAGCTTATAAAAGAAGCAAAACAGCCATTTATTTACGCTGGTGGTGGTGTCATCTCATCAGGGGCTCAAAATGAACTTAGGGAATTACAAGAAGCATGTTCATTGGCTGTTGCAACTACAACTATGGGAAAAGGTGCTGTCGATGAAGAGCATCCATTAAGTATGGGACCGATTGGTTATTATATGGGAAAAAGAGGAGTTAGTAAACACTTAAAACCCATGGTTCAAGAGGCTGACGTCATTGTACTAGTTGGTAATCGAACTAACCAAAATGGAACGGACAGCTGGACGCTTTTACCAGAAAAGGCTAAATATATTCACATCGATATCGATCCGGTTGAAATTGGACGAAACTATGAATCCCTTCGACTTGCTGGAGATGCAAAATTAACTTTAGCAGCTTTAAAAGAAAGACTATTGAAAAAAGGTGTTCAAAAAAGAACGGATGCACGCAAAAATGTCGAAAAATTCATTCAATTATCTCGAGATAAACACAAAGAGGATATGAAAGAAATATATTCGGCTGAATCAGGAAAAATAAAAGTGGAAAGATTTTTATACGAAGTGGAAAATAAACTGGAAGATGACCATATTATTGTTGCAGATGCGAGCATCTCATCCGTTTGGAATGCGAACTATCTAAAAGCTACTAAAGACAGAAAGTTTATTTTTCCTCGTGGACTTGCAGGTTTAGGTTGGGGAATGCCAATGGGAATGGGGGCAAAAATTGCTAACCCAGATAGGAAAGTGTTTTGTCTTGTTGGAGATGGTGGATTTGGGCATGTTTGGAGCGAGTTAGAAACGTGTAAAAGACTAGGCATTCAAGTGGTCATAGTTGTAATTAATAATGGAATCCTTGGATATCAAAAATATGCTGAAACAGCAATGTTTGATCGCTATACAAATATCTGTGATTTTTCACCTGTTGACCATACAAAAATTGCTGAAGCATGTGGTGTGAAAGGCATAAAAGTGGACACTATTAAAGATATTCCAGCAGCAATTGATGAAGCATTCCAAGCCAATGAAACGGTTGTGATTGATTTACACAGTGATCCAGATAATGTACCACCGGTTGGGGTTATGGATGATATAAATAAATAAAAAAAGGAGAATTTTAGATGGGAAAATTAACTGGAAAAGTTGCAGTAGTAACGGGTGCCGCTCGAGGGTTAGGTCGTGCCTATGCATTAAAACTAGCAAAGCTGGGTGCAGATGTAGGGATAATTGACATTGATTTAAAGTCTTATGAACAATTTGAAGGTGAATTTATCGGAGAACAGTATGAAACAGTTGTTGATGAATTAAAGGAATTAGGTGTAAAGGCATTTGGAGCAGAAGCTGATATTTCAAAGAAAGATCAAGTTCAAGAGGCATTCTCAGAGATAACAAAACATTTAGGCGAAGTTGATATTTTAGTTGCGAACGCGGGTGGAGGTACAGGTCCACTTGAAGGTAATAAAGCTTCTGAAATAAAACCGAACGAATTACAAATTGTTTTAGAAAGAAACTTGTTTGGAACGATTCATAGTGTGGAAGCTGTTGCAGCAGGAATGAAGAAGAAAGGTTCCGGTAAAATTGTAACCGTAACTTCTGTGACTGGCTTGCAAGCACAACCAGGTGGTAATTATTCTCATTATGCAGCAACAAAAGCAGCAATTGTAAATTATACGAAATATTTAGCACAAGATTTAGGACCGCACAATATAACAGTTAATGCAATTGCACCAGGGTATATTGGAACTGGTCGATTAAATGAACAGTTTAAAAAAGCAGGAGTAGAAACTTATTCAGACCAAACTGCATTAAAGCGATTAGGAACACCAGAAGATTGTGCAAACGTCATTGAATTTTTAACTACGAATCAATCTGATTATGTGACTGGAACTGTTATTGATGTAACGGGTGGATTGTTAAGATAGGGTAATTCAATATTGTGTAAAAAAAAGAAGATAATGAAAGTCTGAGTAGTACATGGTAAAGACTTTTTAAAGGAGGGATTTTATGAAGGCATTAGTTAAAACTGAAACTATAAACGAATTTAAGGTTGAAGAAAAGCCAAAACCTTCTCTTGAAAAAGATGAGGTATTAATAAAGGTAGAGTATTGTGGAGTTTGTGGAAGTGATTTGCACGCAGCAAATCACGCTAAAGGATATGAGTTTGTACCAAAACCTATTGTGTTAGGTCATGAATTATCAGGATATATAATAGAAATGCATGAAGATTCTAATAAGAAACATTTATTGAACTCGCGTGTCGTTGTAGAACCAGGAATTTATTGTAATGAATGTGAGCAATGCTTAAATGGGCAAAGGAATATTTGTTCGAATATAAAAATATTTGGCTTACATTGTGATGGGGGAATGGCTGAATTCGTCAAAGTTAAAGAGAATCAAATTCACCAAATACCTGAAACACTTCCTTCCAATTTAGCGGCAATGACAGAACCATTATCTGTTGCTTTAAATGCCGTGGGGAAAGTTGGAAATAGCATAAAAAATCAAAATGTTCTCGTTCAAGGTTGCGGTATTATAGGTTTGTTTGTAGCAATAACAGCAAAAAGTTATGGTGCAAATGTAACTATTTCCGGATTAGAAAAAGACTGGGAACACAGGCTTCGTCATGCAAAGAGTTTTGGAATCGAAACAGAGATTGTGGAGGACACATCACCTAAAATGAAAGACTTTGACTTCCTATTTGAATGTTCGGGTTCTTCGATTGCTGCGGAAACAGGTATGTTTAGATTAAAAAAAGGTGGAACATCCGTATTAGTTGCTTTATACGAGCAAGATGTTAAATTCCCAGTGAACATGATGGTAAGAGGAGAAATTAATGTTCTGTCAAGCTACGGTTTTAAATCTAGTGATTTCCAACAAGCTTTTGTTATATTAGACAAGTATAAAGAACTATTAAAAAATATTATTTCCATTTATCCCTTAGTAGATGGTGCAATTGCTTTTTCAGATGCTAATCAACAGAAAGTATTAAAGTCTATTATAAAAATGAACTAAGAAAGAAAATAAGCTATTATTGACAGGAAAAATTATTTTCGATGGAAAACGCCTTAATGTTAAAAAGTAACTTGATAAAAAGATATTTTGAGAGGAGAGTAAATGATGGGATTTGTTAATACTGTTTTAGGAAAAGTCAAAGTTGAAGATTTGGGTTGTACGCTTGTTCATGAACACCTTCTCCTTAGATCGGAAACTGTAGCAATACAATTCCCTCATCTATATGATGAAGAGGAAATTTATCAAAAAGCTGTGAAAGGGGTACAAGCTGTAAAAGCGCAGGGTGTAAAAACGATATGTGATCCAACTGTAGTTGGGATGGGACGAGATGTTCGATTTTTAGAAAAGGTATCTCAAGAAACTGGGGTGCAAATTATTACAGCGACTGGAATCTATTCTTTTACAGAAATTCCAATGCATTTCCAAAACCGTGATATTGATTATATGACAGATGCGTTTATTTATGATATTGAAGTCGGTATTCAAAATACTCCTATTAAAGCCGGCTTTTTAAAATGTGCCGCGGATGCTCCGGGAATTACTCCTGATTTGGATAAAGTTTTTCGTGCAATAGCACGTGCACAAAAGCATACAGGAGTACCAATTATGACTCATTCCCATCCTGCAAGTGGCAATGGTTTAAAACAATTGGAAATCTTTAAAGAAGAAGGAGTAAATCCAAATTCGATTATGATTGGTCATACAGGTGACTCAGATGATTTAGATTATATTAAGCAAATATTAGATAGTGGTGTATATATTGGGGCAGATCGTTTTGGACAACCACCATTGGAATATGAAAAGAGACATAGTACACTTCTTGAACTTTTAAACCAAGGATATGCGAATCGTATTTTCCTTTCTCAAGATTACTGTTGTAATATTGATTGGTATACGGATGAACAGGTTAATCAATTAGTCCCTAATTGGTCCATTGAATTTTTAATAGATGAAGTTATTCCTAAATTGCGTAAAGAAGGGGCGACGGAGGAACAAATTCATACAATGATGTATGAAAATGTTCAGAATTGGTTTCAAGGAAAATAATTATTATTTTTCTGCATGAGGCTGAGACAAAGCAAAAGAGGTAATGAAAACACGAGCGATAATTAGGTGAAGCGTAGAAATGTATGATGACAACTATGGGAGAAGTAGTGTCCGAAAATTACTAGACCGACATGATAGTGGAGGTGCTAGAAGTCGGGAACGGTCCGTAGCAACCAAAATACATTTTTGAAGCGGCGGTTTCCTATTATTTATTGTTCGTGTTTTTACTATTCTAAATTACTTACGCTCTAACCTCATGCATCCTAATTTATCTGCTTAGGCTGAAAAAGGATATTTACCTTATCACATCATTCATAATAAAATCACGATTGTTCTTCATCATGGAAGATTCTGACTAGAATAGCGCTAAAATGAGCGATGTGAACACAAGCTAAAATGCTGTTTATTCTTTTAGTTGGAGTAGTGAACGTAAAATCTTATTGTCATTCACTATTTGTTAATACTATAAGGCGTATAAAGATATGAAATATTTTAGGAGGAATGGTTGAGTTAAGTTTATATGGGAAAATGATTCTTTTGTATGTTATATGCTATAATTAATAAATTATAATAATTAATAGTAAAGAAACTTCAAGAGGTGTTTGGATGGATAAGAAAAATAAAGGCTCTTTAGTTGCGGAGAGGACCTTAAACGCATTAATGTTATTTTCCAAGGAAAAGTATCTTTCAGTGGGGGATATTGCTAGTGCTTTAGAAATAAGTTTACCAGCTGCTTACAGATTAGTAGATTCTCTGAGTACGACGGGTTTTATACAGCGAGAACAATCAAAAGAATACTCCTTAGCGGCCCCAAATATTTTAAGACTATATAATATGATAGATCATGATATAAGAATTGTTGCTCGACCTATTATTAAAAAACTAGCAATGGAATTTAAGGAATCAGTCTACTTGAGCATAGTGCACGGAGAAAATTCCTATTATTCTTTTATTGAAGGAGAGGAGAGTCCTTCGATTATAAAATGGAGTCAAGAGATAGGAAGTGCATTTCCCCTAGCTACCGGAACAGCAGGTAAGACACATCTTGCTTATATTATAAAGGATTATAACGAATCTGAAAAAGAAACTTTTATTTCCAACTTGGAGTTGCGTGCGCATACTGAAAATACTTTGGTTACAACAGAACAGTTAAAAAGGTCAATAAATGAGATTTTAGAGAAAGGGTATGGTTATACCAACAGTGAACATGTTCAGGGAGCTGTTGGCATTTCAGTTCCAATTTTTAATTTTGAGGAGTCTAAGGTAGTTGCAGTTTTAAGTGTTTTTATGCCAGATTCACATTTTGAAAAAAGTAAATTAATGTATTATGTTACAAGCTTAAAGAACGGAGCAAATAAGATTGGTAAATCTATATCATAATTCATCCATGTGCCCCCCATGATTCTCGAAAGATATGAAATCGCAGGAAATATAATTTACTCAGTATTTGGATAGGGTACATATATGTATTTGATTACTTTTTGCTCTACAATATATGGTGCTGGTGGGAAAATCCACTAGCACCTTTTTTCTGTATAAAAATAGAAAACAAGTGAATTTCCCTTTAAAAGAAGTTATCAAAGAAATCGTACGTGCAGTTAGCGCGCATCTATTTCAGAAGACTATTTTAGACAAAGAGAAAACCACCCGGCGGGTTGTGACCCCCATAAGTTAGAGTTTTAATTATGCAGCTGTTTGGCTGGTTTGGGTTCGGTATTCTACTGGACTTAAACCTACCAATTTTGTTTTTATCCTTCCATAAAATCCATCACTAAGAGAACTCCCCAATGCGTCTTTTTTACTTATGCTCTAACCTTATGTATACTAATTTATCTGCATAGGCTGGAAAAGGGATCATAAATTAAAAAGTAGTGCTAGTGAGAATAAATTTATTGAACCTACTATTTGTCGGTACAAATTCTTTTATGTATGTTTGGATATGGTTGTCCAAATGGAACATATACCGATTAATAATAAAATCGTTGCACTTAATAAGAGTTCATTTTGATAAGGGATCATCCAGCCATTTGTCCATGAAAATAACGCCGAACAAAATAAAACTACTTCTTGTAATAGGAAACCTCCTAAAAAAATAGCAATTCCATATGTTACTCGTTTTTTCCCTTCATCTAATAATTGTGTACTTTGATATAAATTTAAAATAAACATCGTAATAAAGCCTAAAAAAGTTAAATGCAAATATCCAATAACGACAGAACGAGTTTCATAAATTAACGTTGATAAGCCCGGTATTAATAACCCGAATTCCATGAACTGTTTCATTAAAAGGATGATGATAATAAATATATACGAAATATTCATATGTTTGCTAAACAATGACTGAAATTGCATATGAGCAGGAATCAGCGCACCAAGTAAATAAAGAATAGCGATGCATTGTCCAATTACACCAATGAAAGCAGCAATATAGCCACTCATGCCTATGTCATACCATAAAATAGCAGAAAAATAAGCTGGAAATAAACTAATGAAATAAATCCAAAAACTACGCTGGATCCATTTTTCGTTATATGTTATTTTGTTCTTTTGTAAAAAGAATAAAAACAGTCCGAATAACATAAAGAAAAGCCAACCATTGTATTGAAAATGTAAATAAAAATAAATCGCCATTTCAAATAATGGGGATTCTCTTAATCCATTAGCTGCGATAGCCCCTAAACTGAATGGTCCAAGTGTAGATAAAAATAAACTAAGTAAACTTGCATAGATATAACGACGAACCGTACTTGTCATTTTAGGGATATGCTTTAAGGTTATCCAAATAAAAATAATGACCCAATATTCTACGAAAATATGTATAACAGATAAAATAATTGAATATGTTGCATATCCTTCATATAAAAAAGCGATAAACATCATAATGGTCACGATTAATATCGTATAAAGAATAATTGTCGCATGTTTCTTCATTGGGAGGGATTCCCAAGTCAATTTTACATATAGCACGAACATGGCAAGAAAAGACCATCCTAAAATCGCCATATGAGAGTGTCCGTGTAAAATATGTTCAAAAGGTAATATTTGGGCTTTCGGTGTGACAAAATATAGTCGCATCCATATCCCTGATAAAGCTGTAATTGTTAAAAATAATAGAGAAATATGCGTAAATCTCGTCGGAAAAGCCATCATGCTTCCTCCTTGTATGTTTACATGAAAAAACTTGTAGAGATCATTTCCCTACAAGTGATTTAGTTATGTATCAAATTAATACCCATAACTTTCGATAAGATCGATTATTTTGTTTAGTAAGTGATCCCATTCCACATCAAATTTTTTGTTTACGGTAATAAAGTTTTGATAACCAAAAACGTTTTCTACACCTTCTAATTTCATTAATTCGTTTAATACTTCATGTTCACTCGTATCTCCAGGCATAACAGAAATACTGTCGTTACCCTCAAAGATTATTGTATCGGAAGTAAATTTCACTGCATTTGGGTTTGGTGTTCCTTCTGGTCTAATTGCCACAAATATCCCTCCTATCATTATTCCATCATAAATGTACCATATTTTATAAAAAAAGACCATTTCATCGTTTGGAATAAAGCGCATTTTATAAATATCCCATCACATTTTTAAAAAAAGTTCACAAATGAAAAGGTATTCTATTACTTGATATTCAAAATTATAATGATTTGCCTGATCAACTACATAAGGAGTCTCCGTAAATTTATGTAGACGTACAAAAGAGCACATTTTCGTAAAATTAAGGCAACAACATAATAATCTATCATATATTTCTATTATTTCACCGAAATTAGAATGAAAATCGGTCCTGTTTATCTTTTCGTGATAAACAGGACCAATTTTTATAATTAGAAAGTAGTTATATCCAAACCACTTGGTTATTTTGTTTGGGTGATTCTATTAACCTACTTTTGTAATGAGGCAATTTTTAGTTGAAAGTAATCCGCTAAAAATTGACCGATACCGTTATTTTCGTTTGTATCTGTCACATGTTTTGCGACGGTTTTTAGTTCATCTACTGCATTTCCCATCGCCACACCTACTCCAGCATAATCAATCATAGCTAAGTCATTCGTTTCATCACCGAATGCGATAATGCGTTCTTTTGGAATACCGAATTCTTTTGCAACTTGTTGTATTGCTGTTGCTTTATTTACTTTATTATTCATTACTTCAATGACATTTGTCGGTTCTCCCCAGTTACGATGGTCAATAATATCAGCGTGTATATCATTTAAATAAGATGTTAATCGCTGTAAATTATCTTTATTTGGATACAATAACATCAATGTTGGATCATCTTTTAATAAGTCTGTTACAGGTCCTACATGGAATGAATCATCTTTTTTTGGTTGATAGAAATCAAAAATATGTTCATCGTATCGATCTAAATATACAGTGTCTTGTACAGCTGCCAATACGTTTTTTCCTTGTAATTGTTTATTCGCATCGATAATATCTAACGCTAACTTGCGTTCTAATGGGGTATGGTGGACTCCCCAACTTTTATCATGTGGATGGTGAATAACTGCTCCGTTAGAGTTAATTAAAGGTGTCTTCAATCCTAATTCATGATAATAGTGGATACTTAATTTATTGGAACGTCCTGTTGCAATTACGACAACATGACCAGCTTCTATTAAATGTTGAATCGTTTCTTTCGTCGGTGCTAATATTTGGCGTTGATCAGATAACAACGTCCCATCTAAATCTAAAGCAATTAAATGTTTTTCTTTCATTCGTATCACCTCGTGTATCTATATCATAACAAAAACAAATAAATAACTCTACCTAACGGTTTATATGCGTTGCAAATGAATTATGATTCATTCATAATAAAGATGTATAAAAGGAAAGGACGATGTTATATGGAATTATCGGTGGAAAAGAAATATATCGAGGAAATACCTGTATTAGTCGTAACAGATGCAACGAAAAAGAGCGAAAAATTGCCAACAGTCGTATATTACCACGGTTTTAATGGAGAAAAAGAGAGTAGTTTAACATTAGCATATAAAATTGCGGAAAAAGGTTTACGTGTTATTTTGCCGGAAAGTATTTTACATGGTGAAAGAAGAAATAATGCTACCCAAGGGGAGTTAGAATTAGGATTTTGGAAAATCGTACTAACGAATATTAAGGAATTACAAATAATTAAAAATTATCTAGAAAAAGAAAACTTACTATTAGATGGAAAAATAGGTATTGGCGGAACGAGCATGGGTGGTATTACAACATACGGTGCTTTACGCACATATGATTGGATAAGTTCAGCTGCAGTGTTAATGGGAACACCGAGTATGTCGGAGTACGCACAAGTTTTAATTGACCGATACCATTCAAATCATGATGCCAAAATTCCGCAAAAAGATGTGGATGAAGCAATGAAATTAGTGGAGAAATTTGATATTACAAAAGACTTATCTGTATTAAATGACCGGCCTTTATTTATTTGGCATGGAGATCAGGATGCTGTCATACCGATTGATGATACGAGAAACTTTTATAAAAAAGTAAAAGAACAATATTCTAATAAAGATCATGTTCATTTTTTAGAAGAAAAAGGACGTATCCATAATATTAGTAAACTGTCGATGAGTAAAGCAGCAGATTGGTTTGAAAAATATTTATAAAATTAAATCATTCATTTTTCAAAAGGGGTAAAATATGGTTAAATAGAAGTAGATTTATGTAAAGGAGGAAATCTTCATGGATGAAGCTTTAAAAGAAAATATTTTAGGTGCTTTAGAAAACGTTATCGACCCAGAGCTTGGGATTGATGTTGTAAATATGGGATTAATTTATGATATAGACCTAGATGATGAAGGTTTATGTACCATTACGATGACATTAACGTCAATGGGATGCCCGTTAGCTGGACATATTGAAGCAGATGTACGCCACGTCTTAGCAGATATTCCTGAAATAAAAGAAATTAATGTAAATATCGTTTGGGACCCACCTTGGGGAAAAGACAAAATGTCTCGTTATGCGAAAATCGCATTAGGTATCCCTGACTAATATAAAAAGGTTGATTCACGATATCCATTGTGTAATCAACCTTTTTTGTACAAAATTGTCAACTTATAAGGTGGGATAATAATGGAGAAACATTTTTGGATTACAACATCACCATTAGATGTTCAATCGTGCATGGATAAAGTTGTTCGACGGGAAGCTGGTGCAATTTGTACCTTCACTGGAATCGCTAGGGAGTTTACACAAGGAAAGAAAACACTCTATTTGGAATATGATGCATATATCCCAATGGCTGAAAAACAGCTCGCTCGAATTGGACATGAAATACAGGAAATGTATCCTGATGCGGAGGTGGCAATTGGCCATCGAATTGGCAAATTAGATATTTCTGAAATAGCGGTTGTTATTGCGGTTTCTACCCCACACCGAAAAGCGGCATTTCATGCGTGTGAATATGCGATTGAACGAATTAAAGAAATCGTCCCCATTTGGAAAAAAGAAAATTGGGAAGATGGGACAGAATGGATCGGAGACCAAAGAGAAACTACCTCGTATCCTGAAGGAAAACCAATGAAAGGGGATATGTAAATGGTACAGTTACTATTTTTTGCACAATTACAAGAAAAAATTGGACAAAAACAATTAGAAGTAGAAGCGAATGGAAAAACGGTGAAAGAAATTAAAGATGTCTTTTTAGCTAAATATGACATTGCTTCATTATTAGAAGATGCCATGGTCGCAATCAATGAAGAATATGCAACGGAAACAGATATTGTTCAATCAGGAGATGTTGTTGCATTTATCCCACCAGTAAGTGGAGGCTAATTGGTTTTTAATCTTGAATATTATGAACAAAGGCGCATATTTTATCATAAAAAAAGATTTCAGCATATGCTGAAATCTTTTTGTGTTATTCGGCACTTTTTGAAAAACTTGATAAAACTCCATCAATGATCATTACCGCAATAATCATTGAAATACTTAATCCTAACGCTTGCGTGAAGTTAAACATATCACTTGCCATGCTTGATAGGATATATGCTAAAGCCGAACTAATTAAAACTGCCCAAATAAAAGCGACAATAACTCTCATTCGTTACACCTCATTTACCATTTACATATATGTATGTACAATATTCATCCTTTATAAGTTTAGCAAAAAATACTTAAAAAGAAAAGAGGAAAACGATAAATTAAATATGTTATATTATATATGTTAAAAAGAAGTGAAATTTATAAACAATTTTTGGTTTCTTTTCTTGCATGAAAAAGAAAAATAGCTTAAAGTTTATACCAAGTCATAATATTTGCTATTAAGTTAGTATGTTAAAGGAGATGGCAAGATGGGTGTAGGTATTATTGGTATTGGACATTATGCTCCAGATAATATCGTAACAAATGCGGATTTAGAAAAAATTGTAGATACAACAGATGAATGGATAAGAACAAGAACCGGAATTGAGGAAAGAAGAATTGCTAAAGATGATGAAGATTCTTCAGATATGGCCTTAATTGCCGCGGAAAAGGCTTTAAAAAGTGCGGGAAAAACTGCGGAAGAAATAGACTTAATATTAGTTGCTACTGTTACACCTGATAAATCTTTTCCGTCTGTTGCTTGTATGATTCAAGATAGATTAGGAGCTACGAATGCAGCAGCAATGGATCTAGCAGCTGCATGTGCTGGATTTATGTATGGTGTTATTACAGGGCAACAGTTTATTGAAGCTGGTGCCTATAAAAACGTACTAGTAGTAGGAGTAGATAAACTATCAAAAATTACAGACTGGACAGACCGTAATACTTGTGTTTTATTAGGAGATGGTGCTGGTGCAGCTGTACTAAGCAGTGTATCGGAAGGAAATGGAATTTTATCATTTGAATTAGGTGCAAGTGGAAAAGGTGGACCACATTTATTACAAAAAGATGACGGATTTTTATATATGAACGGGCGCGAAGTGTTTAAGTTTGCTGTCCGTCAAATGCCAGAATCATGCATGAACGTCGTAGAAAAAGCGGGATTAAAGAAAGAAGATGTAGACTTTTTAGTGCCACACCAAGCGAATATTCGTATTATGGAGGCAGCGCGTCAACGTATAGGTATCGATGAGGATAAAATGGCTACGACGATTAAATATTATGGTAATAACTCATCAGCTTCTATTCCAATCGCATTATCACAATCAATTGAAGATGGAAAAATTAAAGATGGGGATGTCGTCGTGTTAGTAGGTTTCGGTGGCGGTCTCACTTGGGGAGCAGTTGCATTACGTTGGGGTAAATAAAATAAAGAATCATGATAAATATAAGACATATTGATAGGGAGGCATGTAGCCATGTCGAATAGACGTGTAGTTGTAACAGGAGTTGGAGCGGTGACACCTGTTGGAAATGATGTAGAAACATTATGGGAAAATATCGTTCAAGGACATTCGGGAATTGACTATACTACGAGAGTAAATACAGATGAATTTCCAGTCTCTGTCGCCGCAGAAGTAAAAGATTTTGATGTAACAAAATTTGTAGAGAAAAAAGAAGCAAAACGTATGGATTTATTTGTACAGTATGCCATTGCAGCATCAAAAATGGCCGTTGAAGATGCAAATTTAACAATCGATGAATCTATAGCAGATCGCGTTGGAGTTTGGATTGGTTGTGGAATTGGTGGAATGGATACGTACGAGGAACAAATGAGAAAATTTATTGACAAAGGATATCGTCGTGTAAGTCCGTTTTTTGTGCCGATGTTAATTCCAGATATGGCAGCAGGACAAGTATCGATCCAACTTGGAGCAAAAGGAATAAATTCATGTACAGTAACAGCATGTGCTTCAGGTACAAATTCAATTGGTGATGCTTATAAAGCTGTTCAACGTGGAGATGTAGATTATATTATTACTGGTGGGACAGAATCACCATTAACCAATATGGCATTTGCAGGATTTTCATCTATGAAGGCATTATCATTTAATGATGATCCTAAAACAGCGAGTCGTCCATTTGATAAAAACCGTGACGGTTTTGTCATGGGAGAAGGTGCTGGTATTTTAGTGTTAGAAACGTTAGAATCCGCACAAGCTCGCGGTGCAAAAATATATGCGGAAATTGTTGGATATGGAGCAACAGGTGATGCATTCCATATTACAGCTCCAGCAGAAGGCGGAGAAGGTGCTGTCCGTGCAATGAAACAAGCGTTAAATGATGCAAATGTTCAACCTAAAGAGGTCACCTATATTAATGCACATGGAACGAGTACAGAATTAAATGACAAATATGAAACACAAGCAATTAAAGAAGTATTTGGTGATCATGCAAAGGATGTGGCGATCTCCTCAACAAAATCGATGACTGGTCATTTATTAGGTGCTGCAGGTGGAGTAGAAGGGGTCATTTCTGTTAAAGCAATTGAAAAAAGTACAATCCCTGCAACAATCAATTATGAAACACCAGACGAGGATTGTGACTTAGACTACGTACCAAACGAAAGCCGTCAACAAGAAGTAGATGTTGTATTAAGTAATTCATTCGGCTTTGGTGGACATAATGCTTGTTTAGTCTTTAAAAAATTTAACGATTAATACGAAAGAGGCTAGAACATCACTAGTTTCTCATGTCGTAAAAAGGTCATCTCCGTAATTTTATTTTACGGAGATGACCTTTTTTATTTCAATGAGTTTTGTTTCAGGCTGTTTTATAATAATGATGAAAACGTTGCATAGGATATAGTACAAGCCAAGTTTACGAAAAAGAGGGAATTAATATGGGATATATCTTTTTGTTTTTAATTGGATTTGGACTTGCTATATCTGGTGGCATAACGATCATTGCGTATATGAATTTTTTGCCTGCAGGCATTACTTGGTATGAATATGTACATTTTATTAGTAGCCGGGTAGAATGTTACTTTTTTCCACTTGGTGTTATTATAGTTAGCTTTACCATCCATAAACTTCCTTTTGATAAACTACAATTGAAATAATCTGCTGTTTAAAAAGCATATTTTTATCCATTTATGGACATAATGGGACATAAATATGTTGAACAGTGAGGGATGAACATGCATTTTATTCATGATGTTTGGGTAAATTGGTTTATTGGAAAAAAAGAAGGATATCAAGTATGTCCACAATATGAGTGGAGAAAGGAAGATAAGGTAGAACTATTAGAACAGATACCAGTCTTGTATGTGACTACACAAGTATTTGATGCGGTGGAAAATAATATTCAACCATTACCGAGTTCATTACTTTATCATATACATAAAAAAACGACAAAAAGAGAAAAATATAAAAAAACGACCATTGATTATGCAGCAGTTTTGACAGATGGAAAAGGTGTTATTGCTTTTGATACGACTGGATTTAATATGCCATTAAAAAAGAGTAGACTCCCATTAAAACAAGAAATAAAGGTATTGCAATTATGTGAAAAGATGAAACAAATTAAATATTTTCATATGCCAAAAACAGACGAGAAGGAATCATTTTTACATGTAAATAGAAAATACATGTATGGACTTACGAGGCGAGAAAGAGAGTTAAAGATGCTTTTATTAGTTGCGGTCAAACAACTTGAAAAATCAAAGAATATGAGTGAATTATTGTACTGGTTGGCAGAATGGAAGGATGAGAAAGTATCGTATGCCATTCATCAGTTAACAGAGGATCAATTATATCGTCTTTTATACAATGAAGTAAAACGTGGTTGGTCTGAAAAACATGAACATCTATGTAAACAAATGATGAAAGGGAAACCCTTTTTAGAAAAATATTTACAAGTAAAGCAAAAATAGCAGGTGGACAAATTATCTTGTCCTTCCTGCTATTTTTTTTAATTACGTAACAGTCCCATTTTCTTTTTCGCTTTCGTTAATGTTCTATTGGCAAAATGGGTTGCTTTATTTGCACCGTTGTTTAAAATTTCATCCAGTTCATCAGAATTGATTAATTCATGATAACGCGTTTGGATTGGTTCTAATGTATTGACAACAGCATTGGCTACGGCACCTTTAAAATCACCGTATCCTTTACCTTCAAACTCTACTTCGATTTCCTCTAATGTTTTACCAGTACAACTTGCATATATTGTCATTAAATTAGAAACACCTGGTTTATTTTCTTTATCAAATTTCACCATGCCATCCGAATCGGTTACAGCACTTTTAATTTTCTTTTCCATCTGTTTTGGTGTGTCTAACATTGAAATAAAGCCCTTCGTGTTTTCGTCCGATTTACTCATTTTTTTCGTTGGTTCTTGTAAAGACATAATTCGTGCACCAACTTCAGGAATCTTAATTTCCGGTATGACAAAAACTTTTCCAAAGCGATTGTTAAAACGTTCGGCAACAGTTCTTGTTAATTCAAGATGCTGTGTCTGATCTTCCCCTACAGGGACAATATCTGTTTGATATAATAAAATATCTGCGGCCATTAAAGCAGGATAGGTGAATAATGCAGATGATACAGCATCTCGGCCTTCAGATTTATCCTTAAATTGTGTCATTCGCTCTAATTCACCCATATATGTAATAGATTGCAACATCCAGCCTAGTTCTGTATGTGCAGGTACTTCTGATTGAATAAATAATGTTACTTTTTCTGGATCTAGCCCTGAAGCGATATATAATGCTGCTAAAGAACGACTATTTTCTCTTAATTGTTTCGGATCTTGTGGAACTGTAATCGCATGTTGGTCAACAATACAGAAATAACAATGATTGTCTTCTTGTAATTGGACAAATTGTCGCATCGCTCCTAAATAATTACCTAATGTTAATGTTCCACTCGGTTGAATACCTGAAAAAATCTTTTTCACGTTGTTTCACTCCAATGATTTTACAAAATGTTTTACAGTTCTTATTACTTCTTAAATCATATAATACGTTTTTTATGAAAGCAAGGAAATGGCGAGAAATCAACAGAAACAACTTATTTAGCGATTTATTCACAGAATAATAAGAAAATATATTTAATTCCTTATTGTTTATAAATAGCTATTTTGGGTATCATACTATAGTGAAACGACAGTTTGTAACAAATTTATGACATTTCAAAAAAAAGTTTACTTATTTTGAAAAGGGTCTACCTTTTGCTTGACAATTGTAGTATAATCGACAGAGGAAGTTTATTTAGAGTCATTATTATATAATAAAAGTTAATACTTCTAATGCGTACAAAAAATGGACAGGCAACATTTGTTTATAGGTAATTAGAAGTAATAAACATTGTGAGAGTTATCACATTTAAACAATTCGCACAATGGACTAACTTTTTACAAACAGCACCGTATGGAACATCGGATTGAGCCCATTAATTGGGAATCTTAGCATATCTAAGAAGTTCACAATTAATATATAAATAGAAGAATGAGGGGTGAAGTTACATGGTAACACTCTATACCTCGCCAAGTTGTACCTCTTGCAGAAAAGCGAAGGCATGGTTAGAAGAACACGAAATAGCATATAGAGAAAGAAATATTTTTTCTGAACCATTATCATTAGACGAAATAAAAGAAATTTTACGAATGACAGAAGATGGTACAGATGAAATTATTTCAACAAGATCTAAAGTATTTCAAAAGTTAGATGTCAATATTGAGCAACTTCCTTTAAAAGATTTATATGAATTAATCCAAAAAAACCCAGGCTTGTTAAGACGTCCGATCATTTTAGACGAGAAACGTTTACAAGTTGGCTATAATGAAGATGAAATTCGTCGCTTCTTACCAAGAACAGTACGTACTTTTCAATTACGTGAAGCTCAAAAAATGGTAAACTAATTTAACTTGCGTGTAGAGAAATCGTAAACCATAAGAAATGGTTTACGATTTTTCGTATTTATGCGAAAAATGGTTGAAAAAGGTGAAATATTGAAAAAAGTTCCGAAAGATAGTATATTATATTCACATTCATAAATAGGCATTTATATTTTCATCTCACGTAAGATAACATACAATAGAGATAAGTATAATATATTCAGTAAGTAATCTCTTCCACCTTGTTCAAGTTAGGTGCTAAGGATTGTTTAATTTTGATCGAAGGGAGAGGTATTAAATGGAGATAGAAAGAATAAACGAAAATACGGTAAAATTTTATATTTCATATGTTGATATTGAAGATCGCGGATTTGAGCGAGAGGAAATTTGGTATAATCGTGAACGAAGTGAACAATTATTTTGGCAAATGATGGATGAAGTAAATTATAAAGAAGACTTTTCGGTTGAAGGACCTTTATGGATCCAAGTACAAGCGTTAGAGAAAGGTTTAGAAATTATCGTAACGAAGGCACAATTAGGAAAAGGGGATTCCCCGTTCGAATCATTTGACGAAATTGAAGATACATTCGATATTACAATTAATGATAAAGCACGTAGTTATATTGAGGAAAAGTTAGCGAAACATCAACAAATGGATAATAAAGAAAGTATGGATGATGATAGTTTATGGATGGTATCAACTTTCGAAGAATTAGAGGATGTTATCCAATTAAGCCATAATATTTCCACGTTGTTTGAATTTGATATTCGAACAATGCTCTATCACTATGAGGGTAAATATCACTTATATGTAGAAATTCCAGAAGAACTATACGATGAACAAGAAGATATTTTAAGCCAAATTTTAGAATATAGCCAAGAGGCTGATTATACTCCACACATTTTAGAGGAGTACGGGGTACTCGTGTTTGAAAATGACGTATTCCGTAATGTGAGACAATATTTTGAACCGTAATCTAGCTTGACCATGATAGAATGAGTTTGTATCTTATCATGGTCGTTTTTATTTTGTAACGGGCATTTCATATGGAATGGTTGTATAGTGAAAATAATGAATGTAATGTGTACAAGCTACATTTTATAAAAAGTGGTTCATTTAATCATAAATTTTCGCACGTACTAAATTTGAATTTTGCGATAGAATGTATGTCTGAAACTACCATTTTCCCTAGAATAAAATTGAATTTTACAGCTGTTTTTCATCCCAAAACTCGAGTTTTGTCCATTCGGCAATTCGAGTTTTTTTATGTACAATAACGCATAAAAGATAAAGGATGTGTTCTAAACATGTTGACGGCGAAAATGAAAGACGGGAGAATGGTTACTTTAGCCTTGTTGCCGAAAGAGGAGGTTGAATCACTAAGATTAGAGACGTTTTATTGCCCAGCGTGTAAATCAGATGTATTTATTAAATCAGGTTTAAAAGTGATACCACATTTTGCACATCGTTCAAAAGTTGATTGTACTTATATTGGTGGGGAAGGAGAATTCCATCAGAAAGGAAAATTATTGCTCTATCATTGGTTTATCGATCAAGGAGTGAATGTACGAATCGAACATTACATTGCTGAAATTCAACAACGACCGGATATTTATTTTGAAATAGGGAGTAAGAAAGTTGCGATTGAATTTCAATGTGCAAAAATCCCATTAAAAGAAGTCATCAAACGAAATGCAGGCTATCGGAAATTAGATATTACCCCCATTTGGATTTTGGGTGCGAATTTGTATGAACGTGTCACAACAGACCTTTTAAAAATACATCCGTTTGCCCACCATATGATCCACCAATATCGAGAAGAAGGACCAACATTTCTATATTATTTATGTCCGAGAGAAGAGAAATTATCGATTATCCAACATATTAATTTTCTAAAAGGAAATATTGCTTATGTGCAACAACAAATGTATCCACTTCAACGGATTGATTTACGTCATTTATTTGCCGAAAAACCTTTAAACGTACAACGGTATGTATCTGTTTGGAGAAATGAAAAGAAACGTTTTCGACTCTATCGTCAAATGACGTATGGAAAAGACCGAAAGTGGGAAAACTCATTATATGAAAAGCGGCTTCATCGCTCTATTTTGCCATCTTATATTCATTTCCCAATAAAAAACCAGATCATGATGCGAGTGCCATTATGGCAGTGGCAAAGTAAAATTTTATATGACTTAATAGATGAGAAAGATATTCATGCAACATTTACGGAAAAAGAGGCTAAATGGCTTATTCGGAGTCAGATGATGGACCTTAGTTATTTTCCGCTTTTAAAAATAGAAAAACATCCTGCGCGTGAGTATTTACAGTTATTATGTCAAATTGGTATAATCCAAGAAATGACGAAAGGTGTGTATGTAAAGAAAAATCAAATTTCTTATTATAAAAATTTAGACGAGGCCCTCGA